>JBDSBP010000044.1:0-8157 GCA_039921525.1 Chitinophagaceae bacterium
CAAATATATTTCGCAGCCTTAAAGAATGTTCGAAATTAAACGGCGGCTCCGGTAATGTAAATTTGAATATGCCGACTACCTTCAACTGATAATAAAAGCCGGTTTAACTTGTCAAAGTAGAATTAATAATTAACCATTAACTTCCAGCCTTCCTGCCAGCCAGCTTTCCCTCACCGGTATCATCCAGTTATTTTCCAGTTCTTCTTTTGTTTGAACCAGGTTATTGAAATAGATGGTTTCGGCATTTATAAATCCGTTTTCCCTTGCGTAGGAGAGTTGCGGCATGGGAATAAGTTGCACTTTTTCTTTAACAAGGAAAGCTAATAATTGCCTGTCGAACATACTAACATTAAACGCTTTTTCGATATCTTTTATAAGCCTGACAGATCCATCTGTGCTGCATCCACTAACACCGGTAGCTGTTTCATCTGCCATTATTATTATGAACTGGCCAAACAAAAGATCAGCATGTCCTTTTACCGTAGCGCCATGGCTCAGCCAGTTATTATAAAAATTTTTAAGAAGATCTTCTATTTGGAGGGCCTCGCTTATGGAAAAAAGACGGTTACTTTGATAGATCCATACTTTTGAATCCTGGCTAAAATTCTTTGGAAGCAAATGAGTGTATTCGAATTTTTGCATAATAAGCAAAATTAAGTTTTGTTTTTTGTTGACTGCCGTTAATTTTTTTTACGGGCTTTAACAAATGAGTGGGTCTAAACTTGCGTTGGTGTTAAACCTTGTGCGTTAAAAACGGTATAACTTTTTATCGGCATCTTTTTTTCTTACATTTTGGAGGTAATTTTGTAACCCAATAGTTCTAACATGAAGAAATTGTTATTTATTACAATCCTGTTTACACCTTTGCTTTCGATTTCTCAACAATTGCATTTGAATTTATTTGGTGGCTTTTCCAACTACATGGGTGATATCCAGGATAAGCCGGTAACCTTTGATCAATCCAATGGAGCCCTTGGTGCAGGTTTACAGTATGATATTTCCAATCACATTTCCCTTAGAACCAGCTTGCTTTATGGCAAGGTGAGCGCCGAAGATAGATACAATCGTACATCACTTCAACCACGTAACCTCAGTTTCGAGAGTAAAATTGTAGAGGGCAACCTGCTGGTGGAATACGACCTCTTTGATTTGAGTGTACGAAAATTTACGCCGTACTTTTTTGGTGGCATCGCTGTGTACCATTTTAATCCCTATGCTTTCGATACGTTAGGGTACCAGGTGTTTTTAAAACCATTAAGTACTGAAGGCCAGGGTCTTGCCCAGTATCCTGCGAAAAAACCGTATAAACTTACCCAATTTGCTATTCCTTTAGGTGCGGGTTTTAAATTTCGTGTTGGCGACAATGTGACTTTGGGATATGAAATCGGGATGCGTAAATTATTCACGGATTACCTGGATGATTTAAGTACTACTTATGTTGACCAGGCTACCCTTGCTGCAGCAAGAGGATCTAAAGCCATTGAAATGGCTTACCGTGGTGGCGAACTTAAAAATGCAACAACGAGCTACCCGGTTGATGGTACCATTCGGGGTGGTGCAAAGCAAAAAGACTGGTATTATTTCCAGGGAATTACACTAAGTATCGGGTTAAGAAGCGGCAATGCAGATGGTTGGGGGAGAAGCAGAACAGGCTGCCCTGTAAAGGTTTTATAATATTGTTGGCAATTGTTTCAGTTAATTAGCCACCATAGTATTGATATAAACGCTAACTATTAAAACATTCTGCCATTCAATTGTGTTTTACTTTTACACTGAAATTAATTGAATGGCATTTAAAAATCAACAGGACTTTATTGACGCTTTACAGAATGCGGGTGAACTAAACCGCATAAAGTCCTATGTGAATCCGAAGCTTGAAATGGCGGAGATAACGGATCGTGTTAGTAAGAGCGGCTATGGGGGCAAAGCTTTATTGTTTGAAAATACCGGGTACGATTTTCCTGTATTTATGAATGCTTATGGCAGTGAACGCAGGATGTGTATGGCTTTGGGAGTAGAACACCTCGATGATACGGCTCACGAGATAGAGGCTTTATTCAAAATGTTATCGGCTCCAAAGGAAGGGATGTTGGATAAATTAAAAATGCTTCCAAAACTTACCCAGTTTGCCAGTTGGATGCCTAAAGTAAGATCGGGCAAAGGGGAATGCCAGGAGATAAGAATGAAAGACCCGGACATTACCAAACTGCCCGTTATTACATGCTGGCCAAAAGACGGCGGCCCCTTTGTTACGTTGCCCATTATTCACACCAAGGATCCTACCACTTTTTCACGAAATGTGGGTATGTATCGAATGCAGGTGTTTGGTCCTACCCTTACCGGTATGCATTGGCATAAGCATAAAGTATCAGCCAAACATTTCAACGAGTATAAAAAGAAAGGCATCCGAATGCCTGTTGCCGTAGCATTGGGGGGTGACCCGGTATATGCTTACAGCGCCACGGCGCCACTTCCGGAAAACGTAGATGAATACATGCTGGCAGGTTTTCTTCGTAAAAAGAAGGTGGAACTGGTTAAATGCCTTACGCAACCGGAGATTGAAGTTCCTGCAGATGCTGATTTTATTATTGAAGGATATGTTGATCCCCATGATGAATTGATATGGGAAGGCCCTTTCGGAGATCATACGGGATATTATTCCTTACCTGATTTTTACCCAAGGTTCCATATTACCTGCATCACGCACAAAAAGAACCCGATATATCCTGCCACCATTGTTGGCATACCTCCGCAGGAAGATGCCTGGTTAGGAAAGGCGACCGAAAGAATATTTTTAGCACCCATCAAAATGACGATGGTACCTGAAATTGTAGACATGGATATGCCGGTGGAAGGAGTTTTTCATAATCTTGTTATTACGCAGATAAAAAAAGAATATGCAGGCCAGGGACAGAAAGTGATGAATGCCATGTGGGGTGCCGGACAAATGATGTTCAATAAAATATTGGTACTGACGGACGAAGGGGTAAAGATCCAGGATTATGAAGCTTTGGCCAGGTATGTTTTTAAAAATTTAAATCCCGCATCTGATGTAATATTTAGCAACGGCCCCATGGACGTACTTGACCATAGCTGCAGCAAAATGGGATTCGGTGGAAAAATGTGCATAGATGGCACCGCCAAGTTTGAAGAGGAGAAGGATGAATTAACGATTGCCTATAGTGACATAAATGCTTTTTCATATGCTAACGATCTACTATCCCTGTTTCCCGAAATTAAAGGTGTTAATGAGTCTCTTATTCGAAAGGGCATTTCGTGCATGGTTATTTCAGTGAAAAAAGATCGGGCAGGGCATATACGTGAATTGCACGAAGCTATTTTCCAGGCATTTGATAACATACAGCTGGTTAAAATAATTCTGTATGTGGAACACACGGTAGATCCGGAAGACCTTCCTGTTGCGTTATGGCGTTTTTGCAATAACCTTGATCCGAAAAGAGATAACATGCTTATCCACCGTACTTCTTCGGTAGATAAAGGTAAAACCTTTTCCTGCCTGGGTTTGGATGGAACCAGGAAGACGAAAGAGCTGGATAATTTCCAGCGCGATTGGCCAAACATCATAGTGGCTTCCGATGAAACTATTGAAGCCGTCGACAAAAAATGGGAAAAACTCGGCATAGGGGATTTTATAAGTTCGCCCTCATTAAAATTTAAAGCACAGATGTATGGGGAAGAAGCTGTGGTGGAATGAGGGGTGAGAAATGAGGTATGAGGTATGAGGTATGAGGTATGAGGTATGAGGTATGAGGTATGAGGAATGAGGAAAAGATAATCAATCAAATTAATCAATGGTTCAGAAATGAAAAAATTTATTTTAACAGGATGTAGTTTATGGCTGATGGCCATGGCAGTAGCGCAAAAAAACATTGCCGAAAACACCCTGCTTTGGAAGATTTCAGGTAATGGTTTGCAGAAGTCATCTTATTTATTTGGCACTATGCATCTTTTATGTGCTGATGATGCAAAGCTTAGTGATAACCTGAAAAATGTTATCAAAGAAAGCGAACAGATTTATTTTGAAGTTGATATGGATGATTTACTGGGTATGATGGGAGCTATGAAATATCTGAAAATGAACGGGAATAAAAAATTGCAGGATATTTTAACAGCAGAGGAGTACAAGAAGATAAAAGATTATTTTGAAAAGAAGCCTGCTATGATTCCGCTTGAAATGATGCAGTATTTCAAGCCTTATTTCATCAGTTCGTTACTATCGGAACAGTCTATGGCTTGCACGGCACAGGGCGGTATGGAACAGTCTATCATGGAAGAATCCAAACAATATAAAAAAGAAATCAAAGGATTGGAAACAGTGGAATTCCAGGCCAGTGTGTTTGATAGCATACCTTACGAACTGCAGGCGAAGGAACTGGTTAAATATATTGATAGCGCCGATAAGAACGATGATGCGACCAAAGAGCTGGTGGCTGTTTACAAAATGCAGGATCTGAAAAAAATTCAGGAGCTTACGGAGAAAGAAGATGGCGGTGTTGCTGAGTTTATCGACCTGCTTTTATACAATCGAAATGCAGACTGGGTGAATAAAATAAGCAATATCATGCCGATTAACGGAGTTTTATTTGCAGTAGGCGCGGCACATCTACCGGGAGACAAGGGAGTAATAAACCTGCTTCGTAAAAAGGGATTCACGGTGCAACCGATAGCGAATAGCCTGGGTACAAGTATGTGATGTAAGAAACGCACCCTTTAAGGTTTTAAATTCGGTATAACTTACCTAAAGAAATAAACCTTATAGGTTTTGAACTAAGGCAAGTAACCCAAACGAAATACCTATACGCTTTGAACATGCAAAGCAATTATCAAAAAAATTAAACCTTATAGGTTGAACTTGCATGTGCCAGCACCTCGTAAAACCTGTACACATCCTCAAAAGAATTATAGATAGGCGAAGGCGCAACCCTGATAACCCCCGGCTCACGGTAATCGACCACAACGCCATTTTTGATTAATATAGTATGTATTTCCTTTGCATTTTTTCTAAAAAACAGGCTCAGCTGCGCACCTCTTTGTAATGGGTCTTTAGGTGAAATAATTTCGCAGTAATCATTATTTAAAAGGCTTATTAAAAATTCAAGATACCCGGTAAGTGTTATGCTTTTAATATGCAGGTTGTGGATGCCTGCCCTGTCGAATAGTACAAGCGATGCCTTTAAACACACCATGTTAAAAACCTGTGCCGTACTCACGTTCCATCCATCGGCACCCGGCTGCGGGATAAAACCTTTTTCCATGGCAAATCTCGTTTTTTCATCATTACCCCACCAACCGGCAAGTCTTGGAAATTGCAGGTCATTGCCAAACTTTTCATGGATATAAACGCCGCCAACAGCTCCCGGTCCGCCATTCAGGTATTTATAAGAGCACCAGGCGGCGAAATCTACATTCCATTCATGGAGCAAAAGGGGTACATTTCCCGCCGCATGAGCTAAGTCGAAACCGGCATAAGCGCCGATAGCGTGAGCCGCCAGGGTGATCGATTGAATATTGAATAGCTGACCCGTATAATAATTTATACCTCCGAATAATACCAACGCTATACTATCTCTATTGTTTTCAATAGCTTGCAAGATATCTTCATGTCTTAGAATTTTTTCGCCTTCACGCGGAGCTATTTCAAGTATTGCATCGGCGGGTTCGTACCCATGAAACCTGACCTGGCTCTCAACCGCATATTGATCACTGGGAAAAGCGCCAGACTCCATCAGCACTTTATAGCGCTGGCTATTTGGCCGGTAAAAAGAAAACATCAACAAATGGAGATTCACTGTCAGCGTATTCATTACTGTTACCTCCTCTTCACCACAGCCTACTATAAGTGATAAGGATTTCTTGAAGGAATGCTGGTAATACAACCAGGGATTTTTCGCATGTTGGTATCCGTTAATAGCCAACTCTTTCCAGTCGTGAAGTTCATCATCAATGGCATCCTTTACGTTTTTAGAAAGCAATCCTAATGAATTACCACAGAGATAAATGACTTTTTTCTTTTTATACCTCGGGAAATAAAATTTTCGTCTGAACTTTTTGAGGGGGTCTTTTTTATCTGATTTTTTAGCAAACTCCAGGTTGTCTTCGAATAACATGTGATTTTAATGGTTAATGGTTAATGGTTAATTTATGGATAGTTAGAGGTTAATGGTAAACAATTTTGATGAATTTATAAAAAAGCAGTTATAGCGTTTAACACTTTCTGTTCATGGTAAATTCGTCGATGCCCCCATCCCTTTGTAATCATGAATTCAACATTGGGCAAACCTGCTTCTATCAATGGTTTTACATCTTTCAAAGGGGTTATGTCATCGTTCTCATCGTGTATCCATAATACACTTGCCTCTATGTTTTTAATTGCGCGGGAAATGGAAAGCCATTGTACGGTTTTGCCTCCAATTTCTACGATGAGGTTTTCGAATTCCTTTCTAATATTTTTATTCAGACGCAGGTACTGAAATAACAGATCAACGGCAGAATTTGTTTCAGTGGCGGGCGCAATTAAAACCAGCCTGGTTTGTCTGGTATGGGGTATGTTTTCTAATGCCAGCGTTACCGCCAGGCCACCAAAAGAATGCGCCATAAACGCGTCTATAGGCCCGTATTTTTTATAGATCTCTTCGATTAGGTTTTTATATTCCAGTACATTTATTTGTGTACCCTCACTTTCACCATGCGCGAATGCATCGAAGGCCAATACTTCATAGCCCTTATTAATCATGGGATTAATATAGTTTTCAAACTTTTTTGCGGAGGACTGAAATCCATGAATAATAAGAAACTTTTTAGGCTGGGGGTGGTTCCATCGATATCCAACTACTTTTTTATTTTCAATTCGAAACTGTAATTTTTCCGCCTGGCGGAATAATGGAGTTGTTTTTCTTTTTGATTGGTTGAAGGGTGTGCAGAATAAACGTAAAGCTTTTTGAGCCGCACGTTTTTTTGAAATAGCTGCCAATAACCTCAGATTGGCGCGCATATAGCCGACGGCTATTTTGTCTTTTAATTTCATATATGCTGAATTAGAAACTGACTAGTGTTATGTCAACTTTAAAATGACGCTTTGGCTATCAGCCTTCAGCTGTCAGCTATCAGGAGGAAACTACTTCTCGCATTGTTTTCCTGATAGCTGACTGCTGATAGCTAACATAACCGACAGTTTATTATTGACATGACACTAATAGCCTTGTAGCGATACATTACGTAATTTCAAATAAAGTTACCATATGAATGTTGTAATAATTGGAACAGGTAATGTTGCTACCGTTCTTGGAAGGTTGTTTAAAAAAACAGGCGCCACCATAAAACAGGTCTTTGGCAGAAATCGGGATAATACGGCTGCGCTTGCTTCGGAGTTGAATAGCCTACCCTGTAGCGAATGGAGTAGCATTGATAAAGAGGCTGATCTTTACCTCGTTGCCATCGCAGATACAGCTTTGTATGATTTGGGTCAGCAGCTCGTTTTATCAAACCAGCTGGTAGTGCACACAGCCGGTTCCGTTACAAAGGATGTACTGAAAAATATTTCGAAAAATTACGGTGTATTATACCCATTACAAAGCTTGCGTAAAGAGATGCCGCTTTTGACGGAGATCCCGTTGTTGATAGATGGAAACAATGAACAAACAAGGCAAACTATATGGGAAATTGCCCTACGGCTTTCATCTAATATTTCCTTTATGGGTGATGAAGGGCGTTTGAAACTTCACGTAGCAGCTATTTACATGAACAATTTTACCAACCACTTATATGCCGTCACAGAAGATTTTTGCAAAAAGGAGGATGTGAGTTTTAATTTACTACTTCCGCTGGCAATGGAAACAGTAAAAAGAATTAACCTGGTATCACCTTCGCAGGTGGTTACCGGGCCGGCAGCACGAAAAGACGAAATTACTATTAAAAAGCACCTGCACCTTTTAAGGGCATATCCTTCTATTCAAAAATTATATCAGCAATTGACGAATAGCATCAGGGAGTTTAATTAATGGTTAATGGTTAATTATTAATGGTTAATTATTAATGGCGGTTACAGAGTCTGGAAGTTATAATGCAGTTCTCATACCTGATACCTCATACCTCATGCCTGGAACCTCCTACCTCATTTAAAGAAAGTGCCAGTCTTAC
>JBDSBP010000045.1:0-3222 GCA_039921525.1 Chitinophagaceae bacterium
CATTTACAGCATATGATGAATATCCGCACAGAACTATAGTTACAAGCAAGTTCATACTGCTCTCTATAAATAGCTTGAACAATTTCAAAACTATAAAGAGGCAACGCTGCCGATCTTCTGCCTTAACACCGCTCTTTCTTACAATACACTTCAAATTGTTCTGCCTTTATATCTAACTTACCTTCTTACTAAAAATTAAATAATCATTTCACCCAAATATATTTATTTAGGAAGTAATTTTACATGTAACCCAGCCGTTCAAAACCGTATCAAATGATTAACATTGGTTTCGTTTTTAAAATGTCATTGCAACATCAATGCTTGTTTCGGTTGGAACCTCAATGTCAGATTTAAAAAAGAATCACTTGAATATGCAATCATTGTCATCATTAATGAAAATATCGACAGGATGAACATATAAAAGCGCATAATACCGACACATGCCCCTCCATTTGGTATATAAAACCAACCGGAAACTGTTTGCAAAAAATGACCAACCGGAAACTGTTTGCAAAAAATGACCAACGTTCGATTGAGCCTGCGATCCAATACGTGACCCAGCCGCGGAAATAAACAATGGGAGGCGTACCAGGGGATTTGTTCAACATATCGCAAACCGATTTATCAAACGGAGGGCCACGGAATAGTAAACAACAAAGTGGCTTTCAAGCTTTATTTTTTTAAACAATATAAATTAGCAGTTATGTCAGATCAGTTTTTGACGTCGTCACAGGTGGCCGCTTACCATGCAGATGGCTTTCTTATTATCCCGGGTTTCTTAATTGAAGCGGAAGTTGAGAAGTTGTATCATATCGCTACAGAGGATGATACCATGAGCAAGCATTCTTACGATGTAAATGATAAGAGTGGTAAAAAGTCAAAGCTTGCACTCTGGTTTACTCCAGGTAACGATGCTTACGGGCTGCTTAGCAGAAGCGAGCGCATGGTTAATTCAGTGAACCAGCTGCTAGCAGGTGATGCTCCCGTTTGTCATTTTCATTCCAAGCTTATGCAAAAAGAACCGAGAGTAGGGGGAGCATGGGAATGGCACCAGGATTATGGTTATTGGTATAAGAATGAATTTTTATTACCGGATCAGATGAATTCGGTAATGATCGCTATCACCAGGGCGAACAAGGAAAATGGTTGTTTGCAGGTGATAAAAGGATCGCATAAAATGGGCAGGGTAGAACATAGTTTTGCGGGCGAGCAGGTAGGAGCATCGCAACGATATGTTGACCTGGCATTGAAAACGATGGATCTCGTGTATGTAGAAGTAAACCCGGGCGATGCATTATTTTTTCATAGTAACTTACTGCACAGGTCGGAAGCAAATCTGTCAGCATTTTCCCGCTGGTCTATGATATCCTGTTATAACCGCGAGACAAACACGCCATACAACGAAAAAAATAAATCTTGCATTACTCCGCTGGAAATAGTGCCAGATGAAGCCTTGCTCAATTGGCAAACCACTGGTTTGCAGGAGGAGGCAGAATTTCTTAATAAAGAAGCTGATGTAACCTTAAAATAAAAAACCATAATGGCAAGCATCGTCCCGGCAGCAATCACTTCAGAGATGGTTCCATCGTTAGAATACAATTCTGCCTACATTTATCCTGTGTGCATAGTGGTAGCGTTGGGTGGTGTGCTATTTGGATTTGACCTGGTAATTATTTCAGGTACCGTGCCTTTTTTTACAAAGTATTTTCAGCTCAATGAATTCGACACCGGTTGGGCTGTAGGCTGCATCAATATAGGCGCCGCGCTGGGGGCGCTTATAGCGGGCAAGCTCAGTGATATTATCGGTAGAAAAAATCTCTTACTCATTTGTTCTTTTCTATTTGCTATTACAGGGTTGCTTACCGGCTGGGCCACTGGTTTTACTCTTTTTATTGGTGCACGTTTATTGAGTGGCGTTGCTGTTGGCGTAGCCGCTTTGGTATGTCCGATTTACATTGCTGAAATAGCACCTGCGTCACTCCGCGGCCGGTTAGTAACATTTTACCAACTGGCGATTGTATCCGGACTGTTATTGGCATACCTGTCCAATTACCTTTTATTAAATAGCGGTATCAATAACTGGAGATGGATGTTCTCTTCGCAGACCATCCCGGCAATATTGTTTTTTGGGGGACTATTCTTTGTTCCTGAAAGTCCGCGCTGGCTGGTGAAGAAAGGAAGAACAGAAGAGGCGGAGACAATTCTTGACAAGGTTGGTGGAACCGGTTATGCAATCGCCGAGACGCAGCATATTCAAAATAGTTTTTCAACGGAAATAAAGGAAAACGTCAGAGACCTTTTAAAAAAGGATGTCAGGATCATCGTACTGATCGGTATCCTGGTAGCTTTCTTTTCACAGGCTGATGGCCAGAATTCGCTGTTTTCCTATGCGCCGGTAATATTTAAGCAGGCGGGAATGGCAGAAGATGCTGCTTTTTTACAGTCGGTAATAATAGGTGTGATCAATTTCATCTTCACCTTTATCGCCATCATTTTTATAGACAAAACGGGGCGCAAAAGATTGCTTTTATACGGCTCATTACTGTTATGCATAGACGCAGTTGCACTGGCATGGTGCTTTTATACCGGTGCTCCGGGGTCACTTACGCTTGTTTTCGTTTTTTGTTTTATAGCTATCTATGCTGCAACCTTAGGACCGGTCACCTGGGTGATTCTGTCGGAAATATTTCCCAACAGGATACGGGGCAGTGCGATGGGGCTCGCCACGCTGGTGCTCTGGATAGCGAACTTTGTCACTACCGCTTCGTTCCCGATTTTAAAATCGCATTTCGGGTTGCATATAACTTTTGCCATCCATGCGGGGATATGCCTGGTATATTTTATTTTTATCTGGTTCGTTATTCCCGAAACCAAGGGGAAGTCGCTGGAACAAATTGAGTTGGAACTTGTGAGGAAGCGGGTGTAAGGGATGAGTATGGCTTTCAGCCGTCAGCTATCAGCTATCAGTTTCGGTCACCAGGTTGGTGTGATTTCACTGGTAGTAAAGAAATGGCGATAAGGTATGAGTCTTCGGTCAGCGGCGCCTTATATCACCGTCTGAATAAAATAGTTGAAGTGAGGCGTTTGCAGGGGCGGGCTCGCCCCCGCCCTGTTGCACAGGATACATGTGGTATTTTGTCGACGTCTCCCATAAATATACTAACAGTTTCTTATGAGGGCGGGGGCAAGCCCCGCCCCCTCGAGTTTGGTTATTTAGGCTAT
>JBDSBP010000046.1:0-5387 GCA_039921525.1 Chitinophagaceae bacterium
AAAGAGGAGAAGATAATACTATCGACCTCACAGGTTTTTAGACAACCTTTTAGTCATCCCGTATCAAAACAAGAAAGAAGGAAGAAAAATAATGCCCGGAAATCTGCTCCGTTAGGAGCAGATCAACAGATTAATGATTTGCTACCCGCGTTTTGTTCTTACGAAACAACCAGGCCAAACATTCCGAACAAAATTTGAGGTAGTCATAGTTTTAACGGGAGGAGTGTAGTACCAGATTAAATTAGTAAATTTCGGTTGTACATCGATGAGAAATATTGCAGAAAATAAATTATTAAATCAAGATAATATAGGATTCTTTTTTTCTGATAGCCAATAAACTCCTGAAATGAAATACATCTACCTAACAATCACGGCTACCCTATTCTCCCTGCTCGGCTATTGCCAGAATAACGTCGAGGAAATACAACTTTCTCAAATGAGCATCGCTGCTATAAAGCAGGAAGTGCTTGCTCCGGCAGTGAACAGTTCAATGACCGGTGAAAGAATAATGATTAATGGAAAGGTGTATTTTACAGGCATTAGTGTTCACGCACCATCAAGCGGAAATGTATACCTGGGAGGTAAGGGAGTTCGGTTTAAAGCCAATGTTGGAGTAGATGATGTCAAAAACAGGCGACCCAAAGCAGCCAATATGGAGTCGTTGGTATCTACATCCGGAATAAAAACTTTCTTTTATACAACTGAAACCGGTCAACCCAGGAGGTTAATTGGAATAGGCAATAGCCTGGAGGATATACAACCCGGGAGTGTTGAATTTACCATTACGGGTGATGGGAAAAAAATATGGTCCAGTGGTGTTATGAAACAGGGAGATGCACCCTTGAATGTTGACATTGATGTATCGGGAATACAGATGCTAAAGATGGAAGTATCCGATGCAAATGATGGTAATAGTGGTGATGTTGGGAACTGGGCCAATGCGAGGATAGTGGTGCTGCAAGGGGCAGGCCCACGAATAGTACCGGAAGATTATTTATCATCTTTGAATAAAAACGACAAACATTTTAAAGCTGTATTAAAACCTGAATTGCAACTGTTGCCCGCTTATAATCCCGTTCTGGCAAAAAAAGATTGGTTATTGGAAAAACCTGTAATTAAAGCAACTGTTACCCGCCTGGGCGAAAAGGCAATAGTAATGAGTAATGGCCTGGTGAGCAGAACCATCCATGTTTCGCCTAATGCTGCTACGATAAGTTTAAAAAATTTAGGAACAGGCGAAGAATATATCAGGTCAGTAAAACCAGAAGCCCACGTAACCATTGATAGTGTTGACTATGCTATAGGTGGCCTGGCAGGACAGATAGACCAGGCCTATTTCCTGCCGAAATGGATCGACAGGATGTACAGCATCCCACAATCATTTACATTGGATCGTTTTGAAATAGTGGATGTAAAAGAACGCTTTCCATGGAAAAATAAAAGGTGGATACCCGCTACACAGTGGAAGCTTTCAGGGAAAGAGTTGATATTACATTTTAAGCATGCGTCCATAAATAATGTGATGGTCGATATACACTATGAGATTTATGATAATATCCCTTTGTTTTCAAAATGGATAGTGGTAAATAATAAAGGCAATAAAAATATCCGCGTTAATGATTTCACCAGTGAAATCATAGCCCATCACGAGACGGAAAATTATGTGGCCAGTCCGAAAGACTGGCACAGACCAAATTTATACATCGAAAATGATTATGCTTTCGGCGGATTTACTTATGAGGAATCAGTCCAGTCAATTGTATGGGAAAAAGATTCGGCTTATACCTCGCAGGGTAATTATGCTATGACCATGCCCTGCATTTTAAAGAGCAAGCCTTCAATAGGCCCCAATGTCTTGCTGAAATCCGGTGATTCGTTAGAGACATTCAGAACATTTCTAATGCCACTGGATGGAACCGATAAGGAACGAAATACCCTTAGCCAGCGTAAGATGTATCGCACGCTTGCACCATGGTCAACAGAAAATCCCATCTTTATGCACCTTACCTCCACAAACCCTGAGATCGTAAAAACAGCGGTTGACCAATGCGTTGCTACCGGGTATGAGATGATCATTCTGAGCTTTGGCAGTGGTTTGAATATGGAAAACCAGTCAGAAGCAAATATTACAAAGTTTAAGGAACTAAGTCAATACGCTCATAGCAAAGGAATAGAAATAGGAGGGTATTCTTTGCTTTCGAGTAGAAGAATAAGCGATGAGCATGATGTGATTAACGTTAAAACCGGCAAACCCGGCGGTGCCATCTATGGCAATGCTCCTTGTTTGGAAAGCGAATGGGGAATTGAATATTTTAAAAAATTACAAAACTTTTTTATACAAACTGGTTTCGATATCCTGGAGCATGATGGCTCCTATCCCGGGGACTTCTGTGCATCGGAAAAACATCCGGGTCATGAAGGTTATTTTGATTCCCAATGGAAACAATGGAAAAAAATAACAACGTTTTACAAATGGCTGAGAAGCGAGGGTGTTTACACCAATATCCCCGACTTTTATTTTTTATCAGGTTCAAACAAATGCTCTATCGGTTACCGTGAGGTCAACTGGTCATTGCCAAGAGATCAACAATTGATTTTAGGGAGACAAAATATTTACGACGGCACCTGGACAAGGACACCGAGTATGGGTTGGACATTTGTGCCGCTTGTGCAATATCATGGAGGAGGTGCCGCGGCCACACTGGAGCCACTATCCGAACACCTGGGTGCATATGGTGCACATATGGAACAGAATTACGGATCAGGTGTGCAGGCCTGTTACCGGGGTAACAGGTTATATGATACTACGAAAGCAAAATTGCTGGTGCAACAAAAAATAAATCACTACAAGAAGTACCGGGAAATTCTGAATGCAGATATTATACATCTAAAACGACCCACCGGCAGAGACTGGGATGGCATCCTTCATGTTGATCCCACATCAAAAGAAAGAGGGTATGCGTTGCTGTTTAATCCATTAGATACAATAATGAACGTTAAATTGAAGCTACCCCTCTATTATACTGCTCTTAATGGTATGGCAAGTATTCGTGTAGAGAACCAGCAGCCAAAACTCTATCGGATTGATAGGCAGAATAATGTTGAAATAGCTGTTACCATACCGGCAAACGGAAGTACGTGGATGGTTGTTGAGAAGGCTAAATAGAATGTATAGCTTATTTTCATAAGATATTTGTTGTGGTTATTAATGGGGAAAGGGGCAAGGTCAGGGCTTCCCCTAGCATACTGGCATGCCTATTGGAAACGGTTTGTGAAAAAAGACACAATAATGCCTTGTTTCAATAATTCTGTATGTGCTTGTATTTCATATCCACCATAACGTCGTCACACTTATCCCAATTTAAACATAATTTAGGATAATGATAAAGACAATATTGTAGTATTTTAAATAATTGGAATTATCCACCGGTATCTTAAGGTCACCACAAATAAAATTGAGACAACTGAGTAGATTTACTAAACCCTGTTTTCAGGGATTGGTTAAGAATGAAAATTGATTCGGTAGCCGATCATGTAAAGTTGATCAAATTCACCATTGGCGAAATGCCATTGATGACATGTTGCTCTAACACCGGCCCCATCATTCTGAATATACTCTCCCTTGACCTGGAAAAGCTGGTGCCGCACCTTGCTTTTTTTATGCTGGAGAATGTTGGCATTAATGTAAACAATGCAGACTGGGTAGAAATGGATGCCGAGGCATTACTGCATGAAAAAACCAGTTTCCATTATTAAAACCAGTAAAGAATATTCCACCGTACGGTTAAACCTGGATGGGATAAAAGTGTGAGATATTGGGTAAAGCCAATAATTATTTTAAAGGCAAAATGGTAAAAATGGAAGGTAGCTCTTCTACCAGGCGACTGATGATTTTATTGGAAATCCTCATCTATCTTTCAACCAGCAAAGACATCCGGCCGGTACTTTCAAAAGCTATTACTGCCAGGAACAGTACTGTTACAGACAGGATAGATGAAGTATTCCAGTTTATTACGAAAAACTATAAACAGGAAATTTATATAGAGCAGATTGCGGAAAAGCTGAACATGAGCATCGCATCTTTTTCCCGTTACTTTAAGCACCACACGCATAAAACATTCTCCCAGTATATCACGGAGATCAGGATCAGCTACGCCTGCCGATTGCTGATGGAACGGAACGTTACCATCTCTGAAATCTGCTACCAGAGCGGATTTGAAAATCAATCTAATTTTTACAGGCATTTTAAAAAGAATACGGGTATCATTCCCAAAGAATATAAATGCCGGTTTTTATCAACAGCTATTTGATTAAGGACCTCAGAAAAGACAGCATGTTGGTAGTTTAACCAATAAGTTTTAATCTAGTACTAATTATTATTAGGAACGGTATCTTGGTAGATGACAATTAGTTATCTTCCATTGATATATCGCCGCTGACTAAAAAGGTTGTAAAAAACCGTGAGGGTAATCTCCTGCCTTCCCCTCCTAATTCAAGGCTATTGTTAGGACACAAGTTTTTAATGTTTTTCCTGTCATTTCAGCCAAAGCGCCACAGCAACTTCGCATAGATGCATGTTACGGCGCTTTGAGCTGAAATCTCTACGATGGAGAAAGCGCGCATTGTAGAGATTTCAGGGGAAGCGCGCAAGATATTTTTATTCTGGCAGGTTGAGGCGCATCGCTGAAATGACAAAAAAAACGAGTTGCTTAATAGTAAAGTCTTCAATGGAATTTCCTGCACTTAATATAAAGATGTGTCGTAATGGTAGCCTTAATCATAGGAGGGGAAGATAGCACTATCACTCTGCCTTGTTACAATCGCCCATCATCAATGGTCAATGCCAATTCATTTATTAAACGGAAAATATCTCTGAAAAATGAAAAGAGCGGCTGTTTTAGTAGGAGCGTTGTTTGCCTGGTTTTGCGTGCATGCGCGAACGGCATTTGTTGATTCGGCAACTCTTATCCCGCGCCATCCCCTTTTGTTGATGCTTGCGGGCGAAGAGAACAGCTTAGGGAAAATATCCGTTCAGACAAAACATTACCTAAAAAAATACTTTATGCAACAAACACAACCTGCAATTGCAATAGTACCACATCCCTTACATCCGCTTACGGCGGAGGAGATCAATGCAGTAACTGCTATTCTTCGTGAAGAAAAAAAACTGGGTTATCTCACTACCCGTTTTGTTTCTATCACACTCAAACCATCATCGAAAGATTTTATTTATGCCTATAAAAAAGGCCAGCCTTTTGAACGGGAGGCATTTGCCGTGGTACTGGACAGTGTAACCGGTCAAACCTATGAAACTGTTGTATCACTCACCAGTCAGTCCGTTCTTTCCTGGGAACATATTCCCGGTGTGCAACCGACCATGACGGCTG
>JBDSBP010000047.1:0-2231 GCA_039921525.1 Chitinophagaceae bacterium
GAAATGGGATTGAAAAACATTAATCCAATCGAGCTTGTTGCCACTGAAGCAATGAATTGCCGCCTTTTAAAACTGCCTTTTTTCATTTTAAGATATTATAAAGGTATCATGAGAGTATCAATGGTCCTTGGTAAATCAGACAGGGAACGATCTTCCATAATTCTTCATCGCTTTTAGCCAGCCACAATTTTGCTTATGCTACGGCCACATGTAGGGTTTGTTAAGCCCAATCGAATTTGTGGCAATTGTTTCCAGGATTAGGAATTCTTTTCTCTTAAAACAGAATAACACAATGCTAAATTACCGTGTATAATGCTTTCATTAATCCAAAATCATGATGAAAATGCATTGCGCCAATGAATTTTATTTTTAACCTTACTAACCCCCCAGCTTAATTCTGTACTTCAATTTGGGTGCTGTAATTATAATAATTACCTGGAGCATTTGTAGCGGATGTAGCCCTTACAAAATATTTTGTACCGGCTTTTAACCCTTTTATAATAAATTCCCGATTTCCCGATGTCAGATTCATAGACTGAACATCGTTCGTAATAATATTACCGCCGGTAAAGGTGAATATATTGGGTTCAATAACATTACTCCATACTAATCCAAGTTTAGTCATGGTTTGACTAACAGACACCTTTTCATAGGTAACTTTTATAACTGCCTCCGTTCCTGATTTACTAACCATAGACGTTGTTAATCTTACATTCGGCGTCACTTTGATATCAATTTGAGTATTTGCCTTTACAGCTACAGAGGGGGTATCTGTCATTATCTGAAATGGCCCTTCTGCAACATATTTATAGTTACTTGCAAATACCCGGCTGTTTGTAAAAGTACCATCTGGCATTGTTTTAAAAAGCAACGCCTGCGTTGAGGTATTCTGGTAAAATTTCACAATGGTACCGCCATTGCTGCCGCCAGACTCCACTAATGCGCTGGTTTTAGCGTCAATAATTCTGCCGGACACCGTTAAGTCGGGTTCAATAAAATTGTCAACCTTACAGCTACTCAATACCAATAAAGTCATTAGAAAATATACTATATTTTTCATTTTCATTTCTTTTAGATTACCGTTTTAATTACCATCCAGTATTTTGAACAATATTGTTGTTAGTACTGATGTAACCACTAAGGTTGCTGTAGTAGTCTCTTTCAGTAAATAACCTCGTTTGTCCTTCATCAATAGGATAGCCACTCTTTCTCACATAAAACACCTTGTAGGTACCATTACCCTGGTATTTTAAATACGGCCATAATCCTTGCACATAAGAATTTTGAAATAGCTGCGTTCCAATTCTCCAGCGCTTGATATCCCAGAAGCGTTTATCTTCAAATGCCAGTTCCACTTTACGTTCGTTTCTTATCAGGGCTAAAGTCAATTCCGGTATAGTTATTAACCTGATCCCGGCACGTTTCCTGATCTGGTTAATGGCATCGAGGGTTTCCGGAAGATGAGTGTTTGTTTCAAACGCAGCCTCTGCATAATTTAGTAAGATCTCTGCATACCTGAAATCAATATAATTTTGATCAGATTGACTCGGTTCTACAATCAACTTGGTTGTGTTTAAATATTTTTTTATGTAAAATCCTGTTCTACTATAATTCCCTGATTCAAATGGACCATCAAGACCTACCTGGTTTCTGGAAGGATCTTTAGGAAATGGAATAAGCGCATTATACAAGGTGCCATCTATATCATAGATGCCTCTCCATATCTGGAGATTGCGGGGAGTCATTACACTTTCACCCCGAAAAACTGACCCGGCAAATCTGGGATCTTTACTTGCAAAAATGTCCGCAGAACTGTTATATAGTATAGGATTGCCGCTTCCATCATTTATTTTTAAAGTACCCGGTGTGCCATCTACATATTCATACGACTCAACCATTTCCAGCGTAGGATTTATGGCGCTTCCCTGGTTGGTAGTAAATCCTTCAGGCACATTAAAGTTATCATAACTGTGGGCTTTACTAGGATAAGAATAGGCCTTTTGAAAAATGATTTCACCGTTATTTTTATCCATAAATATATTCTGGTAATTAGCTGCAGGGTCACCAGTTTTTGCAACCGGATCATAAGATTTAGTATAGAGCGCAAATTTTTGTTTGTCTATGATTGCCTTAGACGCCTCTAATGATTTATTTAAATAATCAATTGATCTCTGAGCAGGAATACCGATCAGGCCATTTAATTGTACATTTCCGTACTTGGCAATTGATCC
>JBDSBP010000048.1:0-19730 GCA_039921525.1 Chitinophagaceae bacterium
CAGTGCCATGGCCTGCCCAATATTTATTTACAAAATGAATTTAATACGGCTTACCCAAAAACTTCGAAAGCTCCTGAATTTTATCTGTATTAATAAAATCCACACCCGCATGCATCAACGTATGCCACGAATTTACATTATCAGGCGCATCCCAGAACCGCACCGGCTTTTTTAACAGGTGCGATTTTTCTACTGCTGCTTTTAGTTTCAGCGAGTCGATCTCCGGTATTTTTCCCGTGCTCCACAAAGTATATCTTTTGAGGTAATCGCTCATCATCACAATCTTCGTCAACGCTTGTGGGCTGTAGGTTTTATCCAGTTCCCCATCAAACCAAATAAAAGAAGGGTAGGTAGTAAAAGAATCGGGGGTTGGCCTGCCGCCGGAAATAACAAATTGCAGCGAGGAGGTGTTGGTCAGTTCAGGGTATCTTTTAATAGTTTCAATAAATCTGTTCAATGTGGGAACAGGCACTGTTTTAATATCGATCAGTATCTGGAGTTTTTTTGATTTATCCGAATAGGTATAGCCATTGTTTTTCTTAATACAGTCACGGATTGGAATCAGATATAATGAGTCCAGTCTTCTTTTTTTAGTCAGCAATTCAACCGGCGTATGCGCCACTAGTAACTCATCGTTTCCATTCACTAAAAAAATATCTGCCTCAATGCTTCCAAAACCGGCCTTGTAGGCTTCCCAAAATGGAACAGGCTGCTCATAATCATTATGCGAATGAGCATTGGAGGTGGTGTATACAGATGGTTGGGCTTTGATAAACAAGCTGTTAAGCAACAAGACTGAAAAAAAGAGTTTATTCATAGTTCGAAAGTATGAAATGATTGGTTGTTGGCCAGCGATGGATGCTGGGCGTTTGTAGGGGGCCGGGCTTACCCCCGCCCTGACTGCATTCGAAACTTCCAGAATATTATCGGGAACGTTCACAAAATTCAACCTGTTTCCGGTGTAAAAGGGCGTTTGTAGGGGCCGGGCTTGCCCCCGCCCTGCCTGCATTCGACACTCCCAGAATACTATGGGAACGTTCACAAAATTCAACTTATTTCCTGTGTAAAATGGCGTTTGTAGGGGCCGGGCTTGCCCCCGCCCTGCCTGCATTCGAAACAGCCAGAATACTTTGGGCACCTTCACAAAATTCAACCTGTTTCCGGTGTAAAAGGGCGGGGGCAGGCACCCTACAAAAGCCCCCGACTTCTTAGTCATCTTAATCAAATTCCAGACTTCCGAAGTAATTTACACTGCGGAAGGCAGGTCATTCTGCATCGAGTCGTCTATTATGTATAGTATTCATAAACAGATTACATCGAACTCCCTTTTGTTAATAATAAGTTAACACACCTTAGTAGACAATTGACTTTAAACAATTAGTTAGGCTTATATTACAGATTAAAATATTTATTAAAAGTTTTTAATTACCTTTCTTGTCTCTTTAAAGGCAGAGTTCAATCACTTATACTGCTTCACAATCCAAAACTAATTGTTTATGAAAACGATCAACGGCATTTTCATCCGCTGTATCTGTATATACAGGATGAGATGGATGCTACTCTTTCTCTTCAGTACTTCTTTTTTCTTTGAAAGTTATGCCTTTCAGCAACAATCCAAAACAGTTACCGGCACTATAACCGATGAAAATAACACGCCCCTGCTGGGAGTAAACATCCAGGTTAAAGGCACGCGCAAAGTAACCACTACAAATAAAGAAGGAAGATTCACCCTTAGTGTTAATACTACCGGTGCAGTTTTGCAGGTAACTTTCGTTGGGTACGAACCCCAGGAAGTTCCAGCAGGCGATCAGAGTAATATTGACTTTAAACTGGCACCTGCTTCAAAGCAATTAACGGATGTGGTAGTAACCGGTTACGGTAAAGCAAGCAAAAGAGACATTACCGGCGCTGTAACTTCCGTGTCCGCTGAAGACTTTAATACAGGAGTGTTAACAAGCCCTGGCCAGCTTTTACAGGGAAAGGTTCCCGGCCTGAATATTACTAAAAGTGGAGATCCCAATGCAAAACCAGCGGTAATTCTAAGAGGTCCTTCCACGTTGCGTGAAGGTGGCGCACAGGAACCTTTTTATGTTATTGACGGTGTTCCCGGCGCATCTATTGATCTGGTCGCCCCGGATGATATAGCCTCTATGGATGTGTTAAAAGATGCATCATCTACCGCTATCTACGGATCGCGCGCCGCCAACGGTGTAATTATTATAACTACCCGCCGTGCCAAAGCCGGACAAACACGTGTTGCCTATAACGGTTATGTGGCAATGGAAAAAGTTTCCAAACGCATTGATATGATATCCGGCGATGAATTGAGAAAATATCTTGCAGCCAACGGACAAACGTTAAGTCCTACAAATAATGATACACTTGCAAACACCAACTGGCAGGACGAAGTGCAGCGTACCGGCATCTCGCATAACCATAATCTTTCACTTAGCGGAAGCAACAATAATACGGTATATGGCGCAGGAGTTAACTTCCTGAATAATGAAGGGATAATGAAAACCTCCTCCCTCGAGCGTACCATCGTTCGGGCCAATGTGGAACAGAAAGCGTTTAATGACCGGCTTAAGCTGGCGTTTGCCATTACCAGCAGTACATCCCAACAACAAACAATTCCAACGGAAGTTTACCAGAACATGCTGAACTACCTGCCTACGGTAAATATTAAAAGACCCAATGGCAGCTATACGGAAGATTTTAGTCGTGGTAGTTACCTGAACCCGGTGTCTCTCATTGATAACAATATTAACAAATCAAAAATAAAATTACTCCTGGCAAACGCTTTGGCAGAAGTGAAAATATTACCGGGTTTATTATACACACTAAGCGTTTCCAGTCAGAATGAACAGGCAAACAATAATGTTTACAATAACAGCCTTTCGGGCCTTGCAGTAAACACGAGCGGCAAAGCCACCAGGAGCGCTTATGAAAATTCAAAAAAAATAATTGAATCTTATTTCAATTATGATAAAACTTTTGGTGACCACAATGTGAAATTGCTGGGTGGTTATTCCTGGCAGGAAGACAGGTACGGAGATGGTTTCGGTGTTACAACGCAGGGATTTGTAAATGATGCGTTAACCTTCAATAATCTCGCTTTAAGCAATCCACCCACGGGCACTGTGGCATTTGCCAATAACGGTATCAGCACGTTGAGGCTGATATCTTATTACGGTCGTGTCAATTATCAATACAACGATAAATATTTATTACAGGCATCCGTACGATATGATGGTTCTTCTGCTTTTGGAAAGAATAATAAATGGGGAACTTTCCCGGCCGTTTCCGCCGGCTGGCGCATAAGTGGTGAAAAGTTTATGGAGAATGTAACTTTCATCAACGAACTGAAACTTAGAGTAGGATATGGTATATCGGGAAATACGCAGGGTTTTGATCCCCTGATTGCCCAGTTACGGTATGGTTTTTCTGGAAGGTATTACTCTAACGGACAGTTGCTAAGCGCTGTGGCGCCCGTGCAAAATGAAAACCCTAACCTAAAATGGGAGAATACAGGAATGGCAAATTTTGGTCTTGATTTTTCTCTCTTTAAAAACAGGATAAGTGGTTCAATCGATTATTATGATAAGAAAACATCTGACCTGATCTATTCTTACCCGGTGTCAGCTACTCAATATTTCTATCCTTACTTAACAGCTAACGCCGGCAAGATAAGGAACAAAGGAATTGAACTTATTGTTAATGCAACACCCGTTACCGGCAAAGATTTTACCTGGAAAACTTCGGTGAATTTCTCACACAACGATAATAATGTAGAGGCGCTTTCCAGTGATGTATTTACCCTGAAATCTATTCCTACAGCTTACCTTGGCGGTAAAGGCCAGTCGGGCAACTGGAGCCAGCTAATACAGGAAGGTTTGCCCATCGGCACGTTTAATATTTTACATTATACAGGTAAAAATGCTGCAGGTGTTTCGACATTTCAGAAAGCCGATGGCACCACTACCATCGCGCCTACAACAGCAGATTATATTTTACCCGGCAATGCACAACCGAAGCTGATATATGGCTGGAGCAATTCATTCGCCTTCAAAAATTTCGATCTTAATTTCTTTATCCGCGGCGTGAATGGCAATAAAATTTTAAACGGAACGCTCGCTGGTGTTAATGCCCCATCCGATTCAAAAAATAATAATATTCCAAGATTTACACTGGGCGAATCGTATAATGATAATAATTCCTACATTATTTCCGACAGGTATTTGGAAAATGGCTCTTACCTGCGTTTGGATAATGCCACACTGGGTTATAACGTGAAGAGCGGTATACCTTCCATCAGCCGTTTACGTTTCTACGTTTCAGCAAACAACCTCTTTGTTATTACCAAATACAGGGGCATTGATCCTGAAATTAATATGGGTGGTTTAAACCCCGGTATTGACAATATCAACTATTATCCGAAAACCCGTTCCTTCATTTTTGGAGCGAATGTAATTTTTTAAATGCCCTCAATTGTTACTTATATGAAACAAATTACAAGTAATCACCTACGATATAAAAATGGCGTCCCCATGTTGAATAAATCAGGCATGGGTTCTCTGAAAACCATACCTGTTTTAGCTTTTATATTTTGCATGATGGTTATGGCAGGCTGTACCAAACTGGATGTTAAGGTAGAGTCTCAATACACTTTTGATAACTTCCCGACAAATGCGGCATCCAATGCCGCGGCTATCGGTCCCCTGTATACGCAGTTGGCGTACAGTGCCCAGGGTTTCAGTTATGCCGTGGAATACTGGCGTATGCAGGAATTTTCAACAGATGAGGCTATCATTCCGGCAAGAGATGGTAACTATGATGATGGCGGCCAGTACCGTTTTTTACATTTGCACACCTGGAACGGGGATCATCCGAATGTAAAAAGTAACTGGGAGTGGGGATTTGGTGGCATTAATGCAGCCAACCGCTTGATCAGTTTATTTGCCAACGCGCCGGAAAGTGCCACAAAAGCAGCGGCATTTGCAGAGATAAGAACCATGCGTTCGCTGTTTTATTTTTTTATGATGGATCTGTATGGAAACGTTCCTATCATTGACACATTCCCCGTTGCTGTGTTACCCGGAACTTCTGCCAGGGCAAAGGTTTTCGAATTCATTGAAAGCAACCTGAAAACCGCTTTACCAAATCTCGCTACTAAAGTAGATGCTACTACGTATGGCAGGGCTACCAAATGGATGGCTTTTACTTTGCTGGAAAAAATGTACCTCAATGCAGAATATTACACCGGCACTGCCAGATACACCGACGCCGTAGCTATGGCCGACAGCATACTGGCCAACGCACCATATTCACTGGATGCGGATTATATGACATTGTTTGCGCCCGAAAACGGACCACAGATAAAAGAAACTATTTTTGCCGTTCCTTATGATGCCAACCTGATACAGGGTAACCACTTTACGAGGTTTGGCCTCATCACCCAATTGCAAACAAAATACAGTCTTCCATTCAGACCCTCTGTGGCTATGAGCACGATTCCTGATTTCTATGCTTTTTTCAACCTTCCTAATGATGTGCGTAACAATACCTGGCTGGTTGGCAAACAGTATAATTTTGACGGAACACCTATTATGTTTGCTACTACTAAAAAAACATTAGACAATACATTTGTTGGCACCGATGGCCCTATTAACTGGCATGTGGAAATCAGCCCTGATCTTACGCTCGTTAAACCGGCTACCATGGATGTCGGGAATGATATCCTGGGTATGGCGAAGGGCATTCGCTCCATTAAATATTATCCTGACAAAAATTCCAATCCTTCTACCCGTTACCAGAACAACGATGTGCCTACGTTCAGGCTGGCAGATGTTATGATGATGAAAGCAGAAGCCATTTTAAGAGGAGCCACGCCTACAACGGTGAAAGGCGAACTTCAAACAGCCGTGGTATTATTTAATAAGATCCGCACTCGTGCGAAAGCACCTACGGTAACTACGGTTGCCCTTGCCGATATTTTAACAGAGCGTGCGCGTGAGTTTGCCTGGGAAGGCTGGAGAAGAAATGATCTTATAAGATTTGGCAGGTTCGAAAGCGCCTGGGGCTTTAAAACAAATGCTGAAATTACCAGGAGGATATATCCTGTTCCTACAACGGAGTTGGCGTTGAATCCTAATTTGAAACAAAATCCAGGGTATTGATTATCTGAACTTTGATTATCTGAACTGTTCAACAATTTCGTGTAATAAAATCGATGTCTGAACCGCTGATGGAAATGATAAAATGATAAAAATGATAAGGAAAAGTCATAAATTCACATTGAACACTTTCATAACAATCATTTCATAACAATCATTTTATCATTTCCATCAGCGGTCAAGAATGAAATTGCTCATTGCCATCTTACTATTTACAGCCATAACTGGTTGCAGATCTTTTCCACCCAAACTACCCGACGCGGGACCGCACGATATTAACCAGGTCATCGAAAAAATGACCGATATCATGATTCACGATGTTACTAATCCGCCACTGGCAGCGCGCTTTTTTTCCTATGCCTGCCTGGCTGGGTATGAAGTGGTATCACAAAATGATAGTGGCTATAAAAGCATGCATGGGATTTTAAACAAATATCCCCTTATAAAAAAACCGGATAGCATTAGAGGCTATTCATATCCGTTAGCAGCTTTGCTTGCTATGATAGAAACAGCAAAAAAAATGCAGCCATCGGGAAAGCTTTTTGAACAGTATGAAAATCATTTCCTTGATTCCTGCGCTGCCATCGGGTATCCCGCAGATGTTATCGAAGCTTCCAGGAAGTATGCCTTATACATTAGTAAGCAGGTACTCGGCTACGCAAAAGCAGATGGATACAACAAGATCAGTAATTTTGCAAGGTATACTCCTGAGTCTGAAGAAGGCAGCTGGTATCCCACACCTCCGGCATACCTGGCAGCTATCGAACCTTATTTTAATACTGTAAGGCCCTTCGCGCTGGATTCCTGTTCACAGTTTAAACCTGAACCTCCGATTCCATTTTCCAAAGAAAAAAATTCTGCTTTCTTTCAGCTCCTACAACAAAATTATAAGGATACACTTTCGGATGAACACCGTATGATGGCAGCGTTTTGGGACTGTAATCCCTTTGCCGTACAGGATAATGGTCATCTGATGGTAGGTTTGAAAAAGATATCTCCCGGTGCGCATTGGCTGGGTATCACCGGCATAGCCTGTAAGAAGGCCCACAAAAGTTTCTCCCAATCGATGAAAATTTTCACCATGGTTTCTATGGGTTTAATGGATGGTTTTATCTGTTGCTGGGATGAAAAATACCGGAGCAACAGGATACGACCTGAAACGGCTATCCGAAAGTATATCGATCCAAACTGGAAGCCATTGCTGCAAACACCGCCCTTTCCCGAATATTTGAGCGGCCATTCTACAATATCCGCCGCTTCTGCCCAGATTCTCACTTTCTATCTGGGTGAAAACTTTCAATATATTGATTCCACTGAATTAAGGTTTGGACTTCCTCCCAGGAATTTTATTTCATTTACACGAGCTGCTGAAGAAGCCGCCATCAGCAGGTTTTACGGAGGTATTCATTTTATGGATGCTATAACAAATGGTGTTAAACAAGGGCGGAGTGTGAGTAACCTGCTGATACAAAAAGTGGAAAGAACACCTTTTTGATAATCCACAACACATAGCAGGTAAACAGACATGCTCCCATCGATTTAATGAATTTTTTACACCGACGATAAAATTAAATATAGATAATTTGGATAGTTAAAATAAATATATCTTTTATACATTGAATATCAATGATTTAACTTTTTTTTAAAATATTGTTAAATGTAAAATAATCCATAATTTTAGCAATTACTTATCACCTTCGTAAAATTACTTCGACTTTTCGGCAATCGATTGTTAACTAAACCAAAACTGCCATTATGAAAAAACGTATAACAACGTCTTTTACATGTAGCTTTAATGAATTAAAGCATTTTCCAAATCTCCACTTCAAAAAAACTGTATTTTTTTCTTTGCTCGTGATGCTGGGCATTTTTGCTGCTGCGCAATCCAGGTCACATGTCACTGGTGTAGTAAAGGATGACAAAGGTGTTCCTGCGGCTAACGTTACAGTTGTTGTAAAAGGCAGCTCCAAGGGTGTTACCACCAACAGTGAGGGCGTTTTTTCAATAGATGTAACAGATCCCAAATCAACGTTGGTGGTTTCTTATATCGGGTTTACCACACAGGAAATTCCGTTGGAAAACCGCAATCAACTGGATGTGTCATTAGTAAACAACAATAGTCAAATGGATGCTGTGGTTGTGGTAGGCTACGGCACGCAAAAGAAAGTTACGGTTACCGGTTCTGTTGCAACGGTAAAGGGAACCGAGCTGCAAAAATCACCGGCTGTAAACTTATCTAATTCACTGGTAGGGCGTTTACCTGGGGTTCAGGCTATTAACTCCAGCGGTGAACCGGGGTTTGACGGTTCAAGAATTCGGATCCGTGGCACAAATACCCTAGGTAATAATAATGCACTTATTGTTATTGACGGTGTTCCTGACCGTGCCGGCGGCCTTGACCGCTTGAATCCTGCAGATATTGAAACGATGTCGGTACTTAAAGATGCATCGGCGGCTATCTATGGAGCAAGAGCTGCTAATGGCGTTATACTTATAACTACCAAACATGGCAAAACGGGCAAACCGGTTTTAAGCTACGATTTCAACCAGGGATGGTCTCAGGCAACTCGTATTCCTGATGTAGCAGATGCGGCACAGTATGCTGAAATGAATAACGAGTTAACTTTATATAAAGATATTCCATCAGACCAATGGGCAGCTGCCTGGGATGCATTTGTAAAGGTAGGCACCTATAAACGTACAGACGGAGTCGTTAAAAATGCGGCTTATACTCCCGCCGATATTCAAAAATATAACGACGGTTCGGACCCATGGGGTCACCCAAATACTGACTGGTTTGGTCTTACACTTAAAAACTGGTCTCCACAGGTTCGTCACAATTTACAGATAAGCGGAGGTTCCGAAACAGTTAAATACATTGCCTCTTTAGGGTATCAAAACCAGGATGGTTATTACAAAAATTCAGCTAGAGGTTACAAGCAATATGATTTTCGGTTTAACCTGGATGCCAAAGTCAATCAATATATCAATACCAGTTTAGGGCTTACTGCCCGTGAAGAAGGCAGGTTTGCTCCGACAGAATCTGCCGGTTCTATTTTCCGTATGTTGATGCGCGGTAAACCAACAGAGCAGGAAATTTACCCGAATGGTCTGCCTGGCCCCGATATCGAAAACGGACAGAATCCAATTGTTATAACGACAAATGCCACAGGTTATGACAAAGATGATCGGGATTACTTCCAGATCAATGGTAAAGTAGATTTCACTAATCCATGGGTTTCAGGTTTAAAATTATCCTTATCTGCCGCGGCCGATAAATATATTCTTCGTGGTAAAAGGTGGGCAACACCATGGACCTTGTACAACTGGGACAAAGTTTCCTACGAGGCTGATGGTAAAACACCAAAACTCCAGAAGAGCGTCAGATCTACTTTCACAGATCCAAGACTCACTCAAAGAGAGGATAACCAATTAAATATAAACCTTACCGGCTTGCTTAGTTATGACAAAACACTAGGTGATCACTCTATCAATTTGTTGGCGGGTATAACAAAGGAAACCATTAAAGGCGACAATTTTAATGCATTCCGTCGCTATTTCATATCCCCCGCTATCGACCAGTTATTTGCCGGGGGCGCTGAAGAACAAAGCACCGGAGGTGGCGCCTTTAATCGTGCCCGTTTAAGTTATTTTGGCCGTGCCGCTTACAATTATAAAGAGAAATATCTTGCTGAATTTTTATGGCGCTACGATGGATCATACATATTTCCTAAAGTAGGCCGGTTTGGCTTCTTCCCCGGAATATTAGTGGGCTGGAATATTTCAGAAGAAGACTTTTTTAAGAAGAATGTACCCTTTGTTGATAACCTAAAGCTGCGTGGCTCTTATGGCCAGTTGGGTAATGACCAGGTATTTTTTAATGGTGCTTTGCAGGAATACGCATATTTGGCCACTTATAGATTTGGCACTTATATTATTGATGATAAAGTACAGAAATCATTATTCGAAAGCAGGGTACCCAATCTTGACTTCACCTGGGAAGTTGCCAATAACGCTGATATTGGTCTGGAAGGAACACTGCTCAATGGACACGTCAATTTTGAAGCAGACGTGTTTTTAAATAAACGCAGCCAAATATCTATTCAAAAACAGGGCTCCACCCCGGCAAGCAGTGGAATAGACCTGCTATTGCCTCCTGTTAACCTGGGTAAAGTTGAAAATAAAGGATGGGAACTTAAAGTCGGGTATAATGGTCAGAAAGGTGATTTCAGGTATAGTGTAAGTGTAAACGGAGGTTATGCAAAAAATAAAATTGTATTTTGGGATGAGACATCCGGCGTGCCTACTTATCAACAGTCAACCGGAAAGCCCATTGGAACTTTCCTTGCATACCAATATGATGGCATATTTACCACACAGGGAGATATTGATAAAAACGGCATAGACTATTCTGCAGCTACCGGGAAACTTTTGCCTGGCGACATGAGGTTTAAAGATATAAACGGTGATAATAAAATAAATGGAGATGACAGGGTAAGACTAGAGAAATCGCAGGATCCGACATTTACAGGAGGTGCCAGTATAAATGTTGGTTATAAAAACTTTGATTTGTCCGTACTCTTCCAGGGAGCAACCGGCGGCTTGCTTTTCTTCGGTACTGAATCGGGTGATATTGGAAATTACCTCAAATATAGCTATGATAACCAGTGGACAGTTACCAATCCCAGCACGAAAGATCCCCGTATAGCAAACAGGGGTGGGACTTACTATACCGGTGGCGGTTTTGGAAATAATACCTATTACCTGAGAAATAGTAATTATGTCCGTTTGAAAAACCTTGAAATTGGGTATAATCTTTCATCAGTACTCGGTAAAAGAGTTGGTATCAGTAGTTTCAGGATATATGCTAATGGTTTAAACCTTATTACCTGGGATAAAATGAAAATATGGGATCCCGAATCAACAAGCGGTAGTGGCCAATACTATCCACAGGCGCGTTTAATTAATACAGGCATCAGAGTATCATTCTAAATTTGTCAATATGAAAAATATTTTAAAAATACTTATAATTACAACCGTGGTAGGGGCGATAACAGGTTCTTGTAAAAGAGATTTCCTTGATACTCAGCCATTGGATCAGATTTCATCATCCGTTGTTTGGACAGACGCAGCATTAGCTGAAGCTTTTGTAAATGAAATCTACAATGGCCTAGGACAGGGAGGATTCAATGAACAAATGCTGGCATCCCTCACTGATGAGGCCATGTTTACCCATGCGGGCCGCGGCATAAATACCATTAATCAAGCCACTTTGAATCCATCCAATTTAGGATGGGTGAATGGTACTTATGAATGGGGTACAATGTTACGCAGGATAAGAGCTACCAATGTTGCTTTATTAAACCTTAAGACCGCCAAATTTGACGATAAAGTCTTAAATGAAAGATTACAGGGTGAAGTGCATTTCCTAAGAGCATATTTCTATCATCAACTTGTTCGTTATTATGGTGGAGCGCCTATCATAACCAGAGTATATGAGTTGAGCGATGATTTTAGCATAGCCCGTAATACCTTCGAAGAATGTGTAAATTTTATAGTGAAAGATTGTGATAGCGCACTCCTGTTAATTGGTACTAAGTCAATGGCTAAAGGTCGCGCAAATAAATTAGCTGTACTAGCGCTGCAGTCCCGAATTTTATTATATGCAGCGAGCGATCTTCATGATATACCGACTGCAAAGGCAAACTCAAGTCTTATATCAGGTTTTGCCAAGCCTGAGTTACTCGGTTATCTTTCGGGTTCCCGCACAGATCGCTGGACAAAGGCTAAAGCAGCAGCTAAAGCTGTGCTTGATGCCGGAGGTGGAGGTTACAACTTAAATTTATCAGCCCCTGTTACTGCAGATCAGGGAAAAAATAATTATCTCTCTATCGCAATGGGTGGTAAAAGCAAGGCACCTGGTGCGGATGCTTCTGCTGACAAGGAAATTCTTTTTGCCCGTTATACGGTGGCAAATCAACCGGAAGGTATCCAGCAACAGGGACTATACAATGGCCCGAATGGTTATCATAACTGGGCAGGTAATTCGCCGATCCAGCAACTGGTAGATGACTACGAAATGATGGATGGCACAAAATTCAATTGGAGTAATCCTTTACAAAAGGCTGCTCCATATGATAACAGGGATCCCCGTTTTTACGTATCAATAATGTATGACGGCGCGCCTTGGAAACCCAGAGATAAAATTTCAGGGAATGTTGACCCTGCTAACCAGATACAAACCGGCAGATACATTTTGGCAGGCGGAACAATACTTCCTGGCTTGGATACAAGGCAAAGTTCCATTGAGAATTGGAACGGAAGCTGGTCTGGTTATTACATGAGGAAGTTTACTGATCCTGATCCTAATCTTGTGGATAATAATGCAAGACAGTTTATTCCATGGGCTTTTTTCCGTTATACCGAGGCTGTTTTCAATTATGCGGAAGCCTGTATTGAACTCGGCGAAGACGCTGAAGCGCGTACCTGGTTGAACAAAATACGCTTTAGAGCCGGAATGCCCGCTATTACTGAATCAGGCCCTGCACTCAAAGATCGTTACAGAAATGAGCGGCGTATTGAAATGGTGTTTGAAGAACAGCGCTTTCACGATGCACGTCGCTGGATGATCGCACCTGCAACATTAGGAAGTAAAATTCAGTTTATAAGCGTTTTGGGTACTTTAAAACCAGGGGCCACTTCACCATCACCGTACCGGTTTGATAGAACTCGATTTGAATATACCTATACTCCTGTTGAGGATAATAGTCTTGAAAACAGGAAATGGGATGACAAGATGTATTTTTTACCTTTTAGCAAAGATGAGGTTAATAAAAATAAATTGTTAGTTCACAATCCTGGCTACCAAAACTAAATTTAATATCACTATTTTTAATCTATGCCGGTGCCTTCGCACTGGCATAGATTTTTTATTTCAGGCCGTAAATCATACATTCGTACTATTGTTTTCCAATCAACTGACCGTGCTAAAAAATTTCTTGCCGATTGCTATCCTTGCCTCCTTATGCCTTAATTGCCAGGGTCCTTCCGCTTCTAAAATGAATGAAACCGATCCAAACGTTTCAAAACATTTATTTAGTTTACTATCACCTGACAGTACTGGTATAACATTCAATAATCTTTTAACGGAAGGTTTGAACACAAATGTATTGATGTACGAATACTTCTACAATGGTGGTGGAGTAGCCCTCGGTGACGTAAACGGTGACGGACTGCAGGATATTTATTTTTCCGGGAACATGACCGACAATAAGTTGTACCTGAACAAAGGCAAAATGCAATTTGAAGATATCACTAATAAAGCCGCAGTGGCCGGAAGACCCGGCCCCTGGAAAACCGGCGTAACCATGGCAGACATTAACGGTGATGGTAAACCGGATATCTACATTTGCTATTCCGGTAGGCTGCCTGGTTCAAAGCGGATGAAAGAATTGTTTGTTAATGAAGGAAATGATAAAAACGGCGTACCACATTTCAGTGAACAGGCTGCCAAATACGGCCTGGCCGACTCTTCTTTCACCACCCAGGCCGTTTTCTTTGATTATGACCGGGATGGCGACCTCGATATGTTCCTCCTAAATCACAGCCCATTATCGTTACCCATTTTGGATGAAGCAAGAACAGCAGAAGTGCTGGCGAAGCCAGACCCCTCTTCCGGGGTTCGTTTATTCAGGAATGATAAAAATTATTTTCACGACGTTACCGAAAAATCTGGCTTCAGTAGCTCTGCCTTAACCTATGGACTCGGTGCCGGCATCGCTGATATCAACGGCGATGGATGGACGGACATCTATATCTCCAATGATTATACCATCCCGGACTACCTGTACATCAATAATAGAAACGGAACTTTCACAAATAAGCTACAACAAAATCTTGGCCATACCACCCAGTTTTCTATGGGTAATGATATTTCCGACATCAACAATGATGGACTGCCTGATATCTATACACTCGACATGCTGCCCGAAGATAACCGTCGGCAAAAACTGCTAATGGCACCCGACAATTATGAAAAGTTTGACCTCTCCCTAAGAACGGGTTTCTATTACCAATATATGCGTAATATGCTGCAGCTTAATAATGGTAATGGCAGCTTCAGTGAAATAGGACAACTTTCCGGCATTTGTAATACCGACTGGAGCTGGGCCCCATTGATAGCCGATTTTGATAATGATGGATGGAAAGATCTATATGTTACCAATGGCATTTTGCGCGACTTCACCAATATGGATTTCATCAAGTTTACAGGAGACTTCCTGCAAAATAACAAGGGCGATGTAAGAAGGCAAAACCTGCTGGATTTGGTGCATAAAATGCCTTCCTCTGAAGTAAAGAATTATATGTATAAAAACAACGGCGACCTTACATTTTCCAACACCGGTGCTTCCTGGGGGTTTAAAGAAGCATCTAACAGTAACGGGGCCGCCTATGCGGACCTGGACAATGATGGTGACCTCGACCTGGTGGTGAACAATATCAACCAGGCAGCTTTTATTTACAGGAACGAAGGAAATGCCCGTAATACAAATCATTATTTACAGGTAAAACTGGAAGGGGATTTACAAAACACACAGGGCTTTGGTGCAAAACTAAGTTTGTATTATAACGGCAAAAAGCAATACCTCGAACAAATGCCCACCAGGGGCTTTCAGTCGAGCGTATCGCCCATCCTGCATTTCGGCCTGGGCAAAGACCAAATAATAGATTCACTACGAATCATTTGGTTGAATGGAAAACAACAAATGCTTGCCGATATAAAAGCTGATCAGCTATTGACCCTGCAGGAAAAAAATGCAACTGCCATTTTACATCCTTCAAAATCGCATCATCCCGTATTCACAGAAATAAAATCCCCTCTTGCCTTTCAACATCAAACCAATGTTATCAACGATTTTAAAAGGCAACCCCTTCTTGTCAACCCCCTTTCATTCGTGGGTCCCTGCTTAACAAAAGCTGATATAAACGGCGATGGACTGGAAGATGTTTACGCCGGCGGTGGTAACGGACAGCCAGGCTCTTTATTCATACAACAGAAATCCGGACAGTTCATGCAAAGCACCCAGCCGGCTTTTGAAACGGATAAACATAGTGAGGACGCAGATGCAAATTTTTTTGATGCTAACGGTGATGGATTTCCTGATCTTTATGTATGCAGTGGCGGTTATAATAATTATCTGCCGTCAGACTCCCTTTTACAGGACCGGTTATACTTTAACGATGGAAAAGGAAAGTTCACCAAAAGCCGGGATGCATTACCCGTGATGCTTGTAAGTAAAAGCTGCGTAAGAGCTTCAGATATTAACGGTGATGGATACCCTGATCTATTTGTGGGAGGGCGCGTAATCCCGGGTCGCTATCCTGAAACACCTCAAAGTTACCTGCTCATCAACGATGGAAAAGGACATTTCACCGACAAGTGTGCAGAACTGGCACCGGCACTGCAAAAGATAGGCATGGTCACAGACGCTGCCTGGACAGACATCAATGGCGACAACAAAAATGATTTGATCGTCACCGGCGAATGGATGCCTGTAACCATTTTTGTAAATGTTAATGGTAAGCTGGAAAACAATACCAGCCGGTATTTTGACAAATCCTATAGTGGCTGGTGGAATAAGCTATTGGTAGGTGATTTCAATCATGATAACAAACCAGATTTAATAATAGGAAACCTTGGCTTAAACACGCAGTGTAAAGTCTCGGATAAAAAACCGGCGGACCTTTACTATAAAGATTTTGATGATAACGGATCTGTAGATCCGATGCTCTGTTTTTATATACAGGATAGCAGTTACCCGTATGTAACCCGCGATGAATTATTAGACCAGATGAGCATCATGCGTACGCGCTTTGCAGATTACAAAAGCTATGCGAATGCCACGATGAAAGATATTTTTACGGAAGAGGAATTACAAAACGCTGGGCATCTGCAAGCTAATTATCTCAAAACCGCCTATTTTGAATCGGGCAAGGATGGACGGTTCCATGAAAAAACCTTGCCCCTTCAGGTGCAGTTCTCGCCCGTATTTACCATCACAGCGCTGGATTATGATAATGACGGAAATGAAGACCTGCTTTTATGCGGCAACATCAATCATGCGAGATTGCGCTTTGGAAAATACGACGCTAATTATGGCACCCTGTTAAAAGGAGACGGCAAAGGAGGTTTCGCATATATCAACCAGCAACAATCCGGTTTTCGGTTACTCGGAGACGTTAGGAGCGTAATTAAGGTGAATGATAAGCTGTTTTTTGGGGTTAACCAGCAAGAGGTTAAGGCGTATAAGGGAGGTTCAGATCAAATTTCAGGGTTATAGAACCTCATGAAGGACGCCGACTAAAAAGAAGGTTCGACCTGTGAGGTTTCAAAAACCTCATAGGTTGTTGCCTCTGGTGCTAGCTTTCAGCGTTAAACCTGAAGACTTAATTTTTTTTTAATGCTAAAACTACAGGTTCAACCGATAAGGTTTGATTTTTTTAATGCCGCACCCAGGGTTCAAACCTTATAGGTTTTGAACGCGGGTTGCCGTTCTATCAACGCACCTAAATACTCTCAGCTCACAAATTAAATTTAACTTCACAAATGAAGCTGATCATACAAACTGGTTTAATAACCATCCTGGTTATAATAGTTTCCACCATTTCCCTATCCGCCCAAACGAATGAAACTCCCGGCACCTGGCATGGCTTCAAAAAAACAGGTTTCCAAATAGACAACACCCCGGCGTATATCGTAACCCCAGACAACCCCCTTCCCGGCAACCCCTGGTTATGGCGATCGTACTCACCCGAGTTTCATGTGGCCATCGATAGCATTCTTGTCACCCGTGGTTTTCACCTGGCCTTCCTGAATTATAAAGAACTATTTGGCCAGCCGAAACTCATGCAGTTATGGGACAATTTTTATGACTACCTCGTTCGTGAAAAACACTTCTCACCCAAACCCGCACTCGAAGGAGCTGTGCGAGGAAGCTTGTGCGAATTTGCCTGGGCAAAGCAAAATCCTGATAAAATAAGTTGCATTTATGCAGAAAATCCGGTTGCTGATATTAAAAGCTGGCCAGCCGGCAAGGGCAAGGGCTCCGGTGGGCCGCAACAATGGAAACAACTACTGGAAGTCTACGGCTTCACCGAAGAGCAGGCATTGAATTACACAGATAATCCTAAAGACAACCTGGAAGGGCTGGCTGCTTTCAAAGTACCGTTATATTTTAGTTTTGGTTTGCACGATGCACTGGTGCCCATGGAAGAAAACGGCCTGGTGCTTGCCACTAATTACAGTAAGCTGGGTGGCCCTGTAACGGTATACCCTATGACACGAGGTTTACAAGAAGAAAAAGGACATCATGTAACCATTGAAAATCCCGCGGAGATTGCTGATTTCATCCATAGAAGTTCATACCCGGTCAGGCTGTCATTACGAAACAATCTTTTTATACATAAGAACGGTTCATTAAATAATGTCTTATATAAAATAAAAGTAGAAAAGCAAGTTACGATAGCATTTTTAGGCGGTTCTATAACAGCTAATCCCGGCTGGCGCGATAAAGTATGCAGGTACCTAACAGAAATGTTTCCCGAGACAAAATTTACATTTATTCCCGCCGGCATACCCTCATTGGGAAGTCTACCGCATGCCTTTCGTATGGAAAAAGATGTATTAAGCAAAGGGAAAATTGATCTCTTATTCCTGGAGTCTGCCGTAAACGACCAGGCGAACAGTACGCCGGCAATTATTCAACGCCGCGCGTTGGAAGGTATTATCAGGCATGCTTATCGTCAAAATCCGAATGTTAATATTATTATGATGGCCTTTGCCGATGAATCCAAACTAGGTGATTATAAAGAAGGCAGAACTCCGGCCGAAGTAAAACTGCATGCTTCGCTTGCATCCACGTATAAGCTGCCCTTTATTGACCTGGCAGAAGAAGTAAGCAAACGGATCGCAGCCGGGGAATTTACCTGGGAGTACGATTTTAAAAACCTTCATCCTTCTCCGTTCGGACAGGAAATCTATTTTCAGTCCATCAAGCGATTGCTTAGATCAGAATTTATTGGAAAACCGGCAATGGTTCAGGCTGCTTTTCCTTTGCCGCCAGCTTTAGAAAAAGCTAATTATGAAAAAGGGAAATACCTTACAATAGAAGGTGCCGTTAACAATAAAGATTTCTATATTGACAGCGCCTGGAAACCTGCTGATAAAACCGGAACAAGAACTGGTTTTGTTAATGTGCCCATGCTCGTTTCGGAAAAAGCAGGAGCTTCCTTTTCATTAACTTTTAAAGGCACTGCTATAGGAATAGCACTGATTGCCGGACTTGACGCCGGCATGATTAATTATAGCATCGATAATAAACCCCCTAAAACGATTGATTTATTTACACAATGGAGTGCCTCCCTGCATTTACCCTGGTATCTCTTATTGGGTGATGAACTCGCCCCCGGTAAACATCAGCTACATGTTACAATTGCCACCGATCATAACGCGAATTCAAAAGGCAATGCTTGCAGGATTGTTTATTTTTTATTGAATGAGTGAGAGAGGGCTATCGGCTATCGGCTATCGGCTTTTGCCCATCCCTACGGGATGGTGTTATCTTGTCCGAAGGACAAAGCTGATAGCTGACAGCTGATAGCCGACAGCCAACAGCTATTCACAAAAATTGTTGTTATTTTTAACACGGTAATTCAAATCTATATCATGGATAAAAAAAGCTATTATATTTTCGGTACCGCTTTCCTGATTTTCATAATAGCTATTTTTCTTTACCTCGGCAGCATCAGTAATATGAACCGTTATATTCAACAGGTAAACCATACCCAGGATGTAATCCTTTCTTTTGAGAAATTATCCGGAGAAATAAAGAGTGCCCAGATGATGCCTTCCGAATTAGGCAAACAACATAAAAATGCCCTGATGGTATTGTACCAGAAAGACATTGAAAGCATCCCTTCCGATATCAGGCATCTAAGAACCCTGGTAGCTGATAATATCCGCCAGCAAAAACGCGTAGATGCCCTGAACGAAGTGTACAATAAACATATACAGTGGATGCTGACAAATTATGTTACAGATTCTATTCCGCTAGAGGAATTAAGCAATCACTTTAAAAATATTATGGTCACCCAACGATTAATTGACAGTGGTATAGAAGATGAAAGAAAATTATTGGCTGAAAGAAAGGAAGAGTATGTTTATTCATCCTGGAAAACCAATGTTTTAATGGCTCTATTCATCATCGTGTCAACGTTACTAATCATTGGCACTGCCCTCTCCAATTTTCGCGAAATTAAAAAGCGCCATGGAGTGGAATTATTCCTGGAATCCATATTAAATACCTCACAAAACGGTATTATAACGTATGAGGCTATACGAATTAAGAAAGAAGTAACCGATTTTAAAGTAATATTTGCCAATGAGGCTGCGGAAAAGAAGATAGGTATAAAAAACTCTTCCATCCTGGGTCAATCATTTTTGGCCGTTTCGGAAGGTGTCTCCAAAAGCGGGATGATGAAACGATACTTCCGCATCCT
>JBDSBP010000049.1:0-3511 GCA_039921525.1 Chitinophagaceae bacterium
AAAGATAAACACATCTTTTTCATTTACCTCGCGACCCAGTTCATTTACTATAATACCACTTAAGCCATCAAACGATTTTCTCATGTCTGCTCTGCCAGCATACAGGTAGAAATTATATAGATCGCTAAACAGCGCAATACCACTCATGATAACAGGGCTTTAAGATATTCAGAAGAAACCGCCTGATATAAACGGATGCCCTTTACTTCAGCAAATAATAAAGGGACATTTACAGCGGGATGAATCAAAGTCGGCGGCAGCTCCAGGGAAACAAAACCTTTTGACTTGCCCGGCTTCAATTGTTTAATAGCATAACGCTTTTGCCAGTTGTAAAAATTAGATTTATGAATGTCATTGAATTTGCAGAACTCCACAATCGTCATGCCTTCCCTGCCTGCAAAATCTTTGAGTAACTTAACAATCTGTTTGCTGGTTCTGCGAACAGGGGATTTTCTGGTAGCGGGATTTGTTTCTTCCATAATACTTTGCACATTTAGTTTATGCAAAACTATTTAGGAAAAATCGTAATCCATCAAATCCGCGTATGGGGTACGTTGGATGTTTACGTTACCCGTATACCTGCATTACTTTACATCAATCGTCCTCTGCTGAATGATTTCTAAGATTTGCCAGCTTGTGCGCTTATGGAATGAATTTTTGGAATTAAGAACTTCGACTTGCACGTTTAATAAGTTAGAAATATTTTGAAAAGTCTTCAAGTGCTTTATGATTAATCCTTTTCAGAACGCTGTTAACAATTTTACAAGTGACATCAGCTTCATGATCGTGGTTCATGTTCACGGAAGTTGTTGTTTTGGTATTTTACTTTTTTCTCCCGCCGACTTAGAGGCATTACTGCTATTGCATGCTATTGCCACTTCGATTTCTGCGTATTTATACTGAATATACAGAAAATTATAGAAAGATTACAGGCATATAAAAAACTTCGTTAACTTTGTACATCTTATCCATATCTATTGAAAGAATTCTTAAATCTCTTCTAGGCTGACCTCGTTTTATTTCCCAAAAATTATTCTATTCTAGTTATCAGGCATTTTGATATACTAAATTATTAATCTTTTCAAAGTAAGGTAATAACTTTTTAATCAATTATTCCTATGTTACTTTCCCATAACCTAACAGCAATGTTACAACGGGTTGGACTATGTGCTTCTATGCAGGGCATATGAATTACATGAATAACAGAAACTGAAATACCGGTCAATATTCCATTCCTATCAATTACCAGGTATTAATTGTGCAACCCTAATCTCTAAAATGACCAGATTCAATCCTCTCTTTAAGATGCCCTGCAAGCTGACAAACTCTACAGTCTGTCGGGTTGTTTTTTTATGTTTCGGGTATCCTTACCTGTTATATTCTCCCTAGTGTATTTTCTCTTACCTAAATATATAAATAAACCATTCGGGACGTAAGTTGAAACCCCTTCAACTTACCTAATTAAAAAGCAAACTAAAAAAGAAAAAACTTAAACCACATGAAGAAAATTTTACTTACTCTCATAATAGCATTAGCTGTTGCACGAGGGACAAACGCCCAGACACCGGGCGCAATACCATACCAGGCAGTTGCCCGGGATGCTGTTGGAAACTTAATAACAAATAAAAATGTAACGGTGCGATTGTCCATCCTCGATGGCAGTTCAACCGGTACAGTATTATATAAGGAGAACCTGCAGACAACTACAAACCAGTTTGGTTTATTTACCGTTGCCATTGGCACGGGATCGGTTGTTTCTGGCAACTACAATACAATTGCCTGGGGAATCAATAAAAAATTCATGAAAGTGGAATTTGATCCACAGGGCGGAACGAATTTTATTAATATGGGCACTACTCAAATGATGAGTGTGCCTTATGCTTTATATGCTGAAAAGGCCGGATCTGGTACAAGCGGTGCGACGGGTGCTACTGGTGCCACTGGTGCTATAGGCGCCCCCGGGCCACAAGGCTTAACCGGTGCAACCGGCGCTATGGGCCTCCAGGGCATAGCTGGCGTAAAAGGAGCAACTGGATCAACAGGCGCAACAGGTACCAATGGTACAAACGGTGTTAATGGTTCAACAGGTGCCACCGGTGCGATGGGCCTCCAGGGTATAGCTGGTGTAAAAGGATCAACAGGTGCAACAGGTACCAATGGTACCAATGGTGTTAATGGTTCAACAGGTGCCACGGGTGCGATGGGTCTGCAAGGTATAGCTGGTGTAAAAGGAGCAACTGGATCAACAGGAGCAACAGGTACCAATGGTACAAATGGTCTTAACGGTTCAACAGGTGCCACGGGTGCAATGGGTCTGCAAGGTATAGCTGGTGTAAAAGGAGCAACTGGATCAACAGGCGCAACAGGTACCAATGGTACCAATGGTCTTAATGGTTCAACAGGTGCCACGGGTGCAATGGGTCTGCAAGGTGTAGCTGGTGTAAAAGGAACAACAGGAGCAACAGGAGCAACAGGAGCAACTGGTGCGACTGGACCACAAGGAATAAAAGGAGATATTGGTTTAACGGGTGCGAATGGAGCACAAGGTATACAAGGTGAAGTTGGTCCGCAGGGACTAAAGGGTACTACAGGATTAACCGGAGCAAATGGTGTAACTGGTGCCACTGGTATTACTGGAGCGATCGGAGCCACTGGCCTTACTGGTGCAACTGGCGTAAATGGTGCTACAGGTATACAAGGAATTCAAGGTCTTACCGGTGCTACTGGTAATACCGGATTAAAGGGTGACAAAGGAGATAAGGGTGATGCGGGAATACAAGGAATTCAAGGAGAAGCTGGCCCTCAAGGTTTGACCGGTAGTACGGGATCAACGGGCGCCCAGGGAATACAAGGTTTAACAGGCGCCACTGGAACCAATGGTACCAACGGTACAAACGGAACTGACGGCGCTAAAGGTGATACAGGTGCACAGGGAATTCAGGGTGCAACAGGTCTTATGGGAACTACCGGAGCAATTGGTAGTACTGGCAATACAGGATTAACAGGTGATAAAGGTGATAAAGGTGATGCAGGAATACAAGGTATTACTGGCGCAACTGGTTCTACTGGTGCATCTGGTTCTACCGGAGCAACTGGTACAACAGGAGCGCAGGGTATACAGGGTGAAGTAGGTCCCCAGGGAGCTAAAGGCGACATTGGTTTAACTGGCGCTACTGGTTTAACAGGAGCAAACGGAACAACCGGAGATAAAGGCGACAAAGGTGACAAAGGTGATACAGGTGCCCAAGGCGTCAAGGGTGTAATCGGTGCTACTGGTTTAACCGGAGATAAAGGCGACAAAGGTGACAAGGGTGATACAGGTGCCCAGGGTGTTCAGGGTGTAATCGGTGCTACTGGTTTAACTGGTGCAACTGGCACAACCGGAGATAAAGGCGACAAAGGTGATAAGGGCGATACGGGTGCCCAGGGTGTAATCGGTGCTACTGGTTTAACCGGAGATAAAGGCGACAAAGGTGATAAGGGTAATACAGGTGCCCAGGGCGTTCAGGGT
>JBDSBP010000050.1:0-6080 GCA_039921525.1 Chitinophagaceae bacterium
ATATGTATCAGGTGTAACAGGGCGGGGGCAATCCCTGCCCCTACAAACGCCACAGCTTTTAATTGGCCCGGAAACTATAAAGACCGCACCAGCAATTAAGTCCAACCTTAACAAATCATCTTTTTTAGATTTGAACCTGAAGCGCTATTCACACGTTATTTATTAATTATGCGTAGTACATTCACCCCATAAATCAAACAATATGTCGCAAAACCTTACTACAGAATCACCAATATCAGAAGCTGAAAAGTGGTTTAAAACAGAAACCTGGAAGAATGGATTGGAATTAAATGCCGATCCTTCAACAGATGTTGCAGAATTCTACAGGCAATATCACGCAAACAAAACCCTGTGGGACCAGGCATTCGCCTTTTTAAAAGACCAGGATCTGGAAACTATCAAACCCGGAAAATACCCGATTGATGGAGAAGATGTATTTGCCTCAGTAAGTGAGCAATTCAATTTTGAATTGGATAAAACTACCTGGGAATCTCATCGCAAATATAACGACATACAATATGTAATTAAAGGAGGGGAAACCATCGGCATTACTGATCCATCCACTGCCACGGTTACAGTTGATTATAATGAAATGCAGGATATCACTTTTTATAATGCAGAAGGTACATTGCATTCATTTCAGCCAGGGGTGTTTTTTATTTTCTTTCCCCAAAACCTTCACCGGCCGTGTATTAAAGCAGGTGCTGCTGATACGGTAAAGAAAATAGTTCTCAAGATTAGAACCGCCGGTTAATTTTTTAAGAAGTAAACAAGCTAATTTTAAACTCTCAAATTTTATAACTAAACAATATGGCAGGGATCCTGGATTTGGTGGGAAATACACCCATGGTTGAGTTAAAACGTGTAATAAACAAGAAAAACGTAATCGTTTATGCCAAACTGGAAGGTAATAACCCCGGTGGTAGCGTGAAAGACAGGGCGGCGTATGGCATGATAAAGGGTGCTCTTGACCGGGGAGAATTAAGGAAAGGGATAAAATTGGTGGAGGCTACCAGTGGAAACACAGGCATCGCCCTTGCCATGATAGCCAGCCTGTTTAATGTAGAAATCGAACTGGTGATGCCGGAAGATGCTACCCGTGAAAGGGTGTTGGCCATGCAGGCTTTTGGCGCCAAAGTGATACTTACCACCCGTAAAAGAGCCATGGAAGGCGCTATCGATCATGCTAATGAACTGGTAAAAAGCGGCGGTTATCTTATGTTAAACCAGTTTGCCAACCCCGATAATGTAGCGATGCATTATAAAACTACTGGTCCTGAAATATGGAAAGACACGGCCGGTACCGTTACGCATTTTGTTTCTTCGATGGGCACCACAGGTACCATTATGGGGGTATCCAAATATTTAAAAGAAATGAATGCAGCTGTGCAGATTGTAGGCTGCCAGCCTACCGATGGCTCGCATATACCCGGTATCCGAAAATGGCCGGAAGCATATATTCCAAAAATTTTTGACGGGAAAAGGGTGGATCGTACCATGGAAGTAGATGAAAAGGATGCCCGCATAATGACCAAACGTTTGGCAAAAGAAGAAGCGATCTTCAGCGGCATGAGCAGTGGAGGCGCCGTACATGCTGCAGTACAACTTGCAAATGAGGTATCATCAGGGGTAATTGTTTGCATTATTTGCGACAGGGGAGACAGGTATTTGTCTACGGACCTGTTTGATTAGAAAATTACGAATTGCGAATTACAGGTTAATAAAGCTGATAGCTGAATGCTGATAGCCATTTCTCCAACTCATTATACCGAAACACATGAGTCTTCAAAAAAATAAAGTGGGCATGCAGTATTTGCTCAGGCAAATACATGAGGAATTCAGAAGTGAAATGAGGCCGGTGCCTTCGAGGCGAAAGGCACAGGAGTGGATCACAGCATTGATAGATATGCTTTTCCCGATGAGTGATGAGGATATGTTTAGCGATCTTGAGATCCGTAGATTGGAACTGCAACTACGGGAGTTGCTTCAACATGCTGAGCACACTATCTTTTCAGTAGATGAGATTATTAAAACTTTTTTTAATAATATCCCCGTAGTTTTCCGTGAGTTGCAAAAGGATGCACAAACAATACTGGCATTTGATCCTGCAGCGCACTGCATCGAAGAGGTAATGGCAGCATATCCGGGCTTTTATGCCATTTCAGCGTACCGGTTTGCGCATGAGTTATATAAATTAAAGATCCCGATCTTACCCAGACTTATATCGGAACATGCACACAGTGTTACAGGTATCGATATTCACCCTGGCGCAAGGATAGGGTCCGGCTTTTTTATCGATCACGGCACGGGTGTAGTAATTGGAGAGACGTCCGTTTTGGGGGATAACGTAAAAATTTACCAGGGCGTTACTTTAGGGGCCTTAAATGTTTCCAAATCAGAAGCCAATGTAAAACGTCATCCTACTATTGAAGATAACGTGCTTATTTATTCCGGTACAACGATCCTGGGCGGCAAAACCGTTATCGGACGCGACTCCATCATCGGGGGAAATGTCTGGTTAACCGAAAGTGTGCCTCCTTTTTCGCTCGTATATCATAAAAGCGAAGTACATGTAAGAGCGAACAAGGATTTTGACCAGCCCATCAATTTTATTATTTGATTATTGTTGGAGGCTTGCCTCCGCCCTTACTACAGGGGAGAACTATAATATTGCCAGTTATTTGGCCTGTTTTTCAGCACATCTACCGTAAGAGGGTGGGAACGAGCCCCTACTAATAAAATACCGGGTTGCAGTGGAAACTGCGCTTACCCATAATCGTTATTGACCGTGTACCTGTAAACCCTTACATTTTTTATGTGGATTTATAATGCAGTTTAAATTTCACATAAAATAAAATAATATTTTATAACTACTTTAATATATATAATTGAAGATGTTTGGAAAGTAACCTTGCTAAAAAAAATAAATTACTCACAATCTGGATAAAGTCCAGAATTCTGTGGAAAACTAAATATATTTTTTTACAGAAGCAAAGAGTTTATAACCTACTTTGCATTGGAAAAATTAACAGTATAAAATAAGTTCTGGATTCATAATAGTAATTAACAAACCAGGCTTTTCAATTGATAATTTTTTTTAAAATCTTCTTATGGAACTATATGAATTAAATGAGTTAGTTCAAAAATTCAATTTCCCCCTGGAAAAATTGCATGTTTTGGCCGACAAATATCCGTCAGCAAAAAAAGAATTTGTGGAACAGGTTCTTTCTTATGTGAAGAACCACGGCATGGGTTTTTCTTATGTTATGAATATGATGGAAATGGATACAGATTTCCTTTTATTCCTGGGATTAAACAAAGCAGAAAAATATGCTCACACAGCATAGGCGTAGTATTCAGCGTTAAAATATCTTCCCAAAAAAACCAGTCTTTTATCAGCAATCGTTTTATAATGTAAGTTATAAACGCGTGCCTTGAAAGACTGGTTTTTGAATATCAATAATATCAATAAAGATCAAATTTTTCGGAAATATCTACTCTCTTTCCGATTATTTTCGTCTTGCGTTTTTCAATCTGTCTTTCCAGCGCACTTACCGCCTCCGATGTGGCTTCTTCGAATGATTTGCGCTGCGCACTCGCAAACAAATCGTTACCTGGAATAAGCAATTTTATTTCACAAAACTTATTATCGTTCGTATCTGATTTGTCAAGAGCCAGGCAGACCTCGCTGCTAATAATCTCATCATAAAACCGTCCCAGTTTCTCTACCTTCTCTGTTATAAAATCCAAAAGGTCTTCTTTTGCCGTGAAATCACGCGATTGAATATCAATTTTCATGTGTTACATTTTTAATGAAAAAACTGGCTATCAGCTATCTGCATTCGCCTATTAGAAACTCGTATTTATTATTCGTAATTCGTATTATTCAGGCTTCACAGTGCGCACGGGAAATCTCTAATGGAATATTTAGAAAAGTGCTGAGTGCTTCAGCTATACTCACTTTCAGCATTTCCTGTTCAGTAGGTTCGGCCATTTCAATCCGTAAATAGCCATCCACTTTTTTGATAATGTGATTACCATAAAGAAGTTTTTCCAAATTTCCATTCATCACTGTTACCTGGTAATCGATTCCGGGTTCCTTTTCTTTTACCCTGATGAGAGAGTAATAAAAAGTATTTTTAAAATCAAACCCTATTGTAAGCAAATCTGACATAATTCAATTTTTTATCCGGCAGGAGGCGCTCTTTTCTATTTGCAACAGTGCCCGCGATCAGCCGGCGATTAATTAATTCATCGTCATTAATACGGAAGTTTGTTATCCAACAAGGAAAGAATGATATTACCAGAAATAATGTTTTGGAAATAGTAGTAAAAGCCTGATAGGCTTACAATAGCAGTCGTGTGAAACAAAGAGATTATTTGGAATTTCAATTATTGCATTCTTTGCAGATACTATATTATTAGTAAAACGAGCGAAGGGAAGTTGCCTGTGCTGACAATTACTTTTAAGATAATGACAATGTGTTAAATGAGCAGTAAGTTTTACGAAGGAAGTTGATTCATTAATTTGTGATGCATCACGCTGCTCAATAATGTTGACATACTGCTCTTCTGAAACAACAGGTGTAACGTTCCCGGCGAGAGAGGCCAGGTGAAAACCTGTAAGTAGAAAAACAAACAATAATCTCATGGTTTAAAGATAGGAAACAATAAGGGATGCGGCAAGACTTTAACAGTCTGTTGAGGGATCAGGTGTGAGGTATGAAGTATGAGGTATGAAGTATGAGGTATCAGGTATGAGGTATGAGGTATGAGGTATGAAGTGTAAAACCCCAAGGGTTGACATTATTCCGGCGATTAATATTAACCCATTGGAGCTTGTACCATAATTAAACCGTTTTTTCTATAATCGTATTACCATTTCGGGGTTTCATACTTACCATATAACTTCAAAGTTATTTATATTGTGACATCGCACTATCCTGTTGATCAAAGCTGATAACCAAACTCATACCTCACACCTCAAACCCGGTTTTTAACCTTCGACTTGGCATCCACGTTAGCGCTATCATTGTAAATATGATTTACAATAATGGAGAATTTATATTTATCTCCGCGATAGTAGGATCTTTCAATTTCTATCACCTGGTCTGATTTACATAATACCACACTGTCAAGGATAAATATGGGTATGGACGATTTAACGTCAAAATTATTACCTGTTGTTTCAGGTGTGAAAATATCAGTACTTAATGTTTGTTTAACATCGGTAATCTTTAACTGATAATTGCTTTCGTATATCTTGAAATAAGAGATTTCCGTAGAGAGGCGGTCTATTTTTGGACAAAGCGTTAATGAGATAAACCGGAGCTCATCCTTCATGAGGTCATCATCCGCGTAGCGGAGCTGGTGGATTTTTAAAACGGGCCCTTCAATAATAAAATGTTTACCGCTTATTTCCGAAGAAACGCCATCCTTTAGAATTGTTTTTTCAAGGATGATGTTTTTTGGTGTAAAACCCTCCGCCTGTAAGTAATCATGGAATCCGCGCCGCGTGGCATCGATAGATCCCAACGTTCTTATTAAATGGTGCTCATGGGTGCGGTTCAAAACAAATGTTCCTTTCCCTTTGATCCTCCTTCCCCAGCCTTTTGATTCAATTTCCAACAAAATTTTCCGCGCGGTGGTATTGCTGATCTTGTATTTTTTAATCAACTCATTCTCCGATGGTATCTTATCACCCGGCAACAATTCACCTGATTTAATTTTTTCAATGATTGTATCACTCAGGTCAATGAATTTAGACTTCATGTGTAGATTAATTATGCTGCTGGTTTGGAATTAGGTATCAGGTATCAGGTATGAGGTGTGAGGTATGAGGTTTGAGCCATCTGGCATTTCAGATAAAATTTTAAAAAGCGTACGATATTTTACAATCGTTATCTGGTATTTGTTTGCTTCTTTCACGTATGCCTAATGTCTCTCCCTTAAACCTTTTATATAAGTTCAAGTTATTTACATTGTAACATCAAACCAACCTGATGACCAAAGCTGATAGCTGATAGCTGACGGCTGATAGCTATACCTCATAAGTTAAAAGCCACTTCATTTCAAATCAA
>JBDSBP010000051.1:0-4983 GCA_039921525.1 Chitinophagaceae bacterium
CACAAACTTTGGCGAACCCGGGAGATATGAGCATTATAGGAAACAGCACTCCGCGTTACAGCTTTGGCTTCAGAACAAGTGTTGGGTGGAAAGGGTTTGATTTAGATATTTTTATGCAGGGAGTAGGTAAGAGGGATCAATGGATTAACACCACTTATTTTCTTACGCAATATACTAACGAATGGGGTGGTATTGCTGAAGCATCTATGGATTACTGGTCTCCGCAAAACCCGGATGCTTATTTCCCCAGGCCCCTTATATCAGGGTCAGGAGATATAGTTGCCGTTCAGTCTCGCTTTCTGCAAAACGCCGCCTACATAAGACTAAAACAATTAACATTCAGCTATACTATTCCGTCCACTTTGACAAAAAAAGCCGGAATCGAACGTGTTAAGCTTTTCTTTTCAGGGGCCAATTTATGGACAGGAACTAAAATGACTAAAATATCCGACCCGGAACTAGCCGGGCCAAACTCCTATCCTTTGTACAAGTCATTATCGTTAGGTGCTAATATTGATCTATAACAATTAAAAATTTTTACATATGAGAAATGCTTATATTATAATAATTGGTGCATTAATTACATTTACAGGATGCAATGATAAATTTTTGGAAAGGCTTCCTTTGGATAAAATTAATGATGCTAATTTTTGGAAGACCGGGGCAGATGTATCAATGTATGCCAATCAGTTTTATCCTTCTTTGTTCGATGCCCGTCTTGCCTGGTTTGATTTGGATAATTATAGTGACAACCAGGCACCCAGTAGTCGCAATGTGTTTACCTACGGTGAATATTCCATTCCATCATCAGCTGGAGGATGGGGCAAGGCTGACTGGAAACAAATTCGGGACTGTAATTATGCTCTCGAAAGGATTGCTACCATGACACCGGATGCCTCTCTTTTACAGGCACAGGGAGAGATCTTGTTTTTTAAGACGTTTTTTTATTTTTCAAAAGTTAAGAAGTTTGGTGATGTACCCTGGCTGACAAAAAGTCTAACGCCGGAATCAGCAGAATTAACCGCAGCAAGGGAACCGAGGGGAAAGGTTATTACTAACATGTTAACAGATATAGATTTTGCGATAGCAAATTTACCTGCGACTTCGCCGGATGATCGTTTGACTAAATATGCTGCCCTTGCATTGAAAGCTGAAATATGTTTATATGAAGGAACGTTCACTAAATACCACAAACTATCTGCAAATGCCGAAGATCTGTTGAGAAAAGCAGTAACTGCCTATGAAAGTATAATTAATTCACGTGTATTCTCGGTATTTTCAACAGGCAAACCTGCCAGCGATTATTTTGACCTGTTTGTTCAATATGAATTAAAAGGTAATCCGGAGGGAATAATGGTTCAACGCTATCTTACCAACGTACGTATGCATAATAATGTGCGCCAGCTTGGTGAGCCAAACACAGGTTATAATCAGGCTTTTGTGCAGTCTTACCTTTGCACAGATGGCTTGCCGATTGCACTCAGCCCTCTATACAAGGGGGATGCCCTGTTCAATGATGGATTTGTAAACAGGGATCCACGCATGAGTCAGTCAATTTACAACACGAATCGTCCGTACAATATTGCTGATAACGGGGCCATTTATAATAAACCGATGCCGGAGTTTCAAAATAGCTATAGTCCTACCAGCTATTTTATTATTAAGGGATATAGCCCCTATGAAAAGGACAGGCTTCCCAGTACAAGCATTATCGATGATTTTATTTACCGCTATGGAAAGATATTGGTTTCTTATGCGGAAGCTAAAGCGGAGCTGGGTGAATGTACCCAGGATGTATTAGATCGTTCAATAAATCTCCTGAGAAACAGGGTGGCAATGCCCCCTCTTACAGTAGGCGTTGGTTTTGTTGATCCTAACTGGCCAAATTGGGAAGTGCCGGTAACACCTCTAATTAATGAAATCCGCCGTGAGCGCCGTATTGAAACATGTGCCGAAGGAAGCAGGTGGGATGATCTGGTACGTTGGAAAGCAGGTAAATTACTTGAAAGTCCTTTAACTATTCAGGGGGCACGAGACCCTGCTACCGGTAAATATCGTGAAATATATCCGGGATCTGCGCCAAGAAAATGGAATGATAAATTATATCTATACCCCATTCCATCGCAGGAACTGGCACTAAATTCAAATTTGATACAAAATAAGGGCTGGTAATACCTGTGGCGGGACTACCAGCATGAATAGTAAAAATATTTTCTCTCCGTGCTGTGTAGGTAATCCTGCATATAAATCTCCACCAATGTTTGTGGTGTGATATGCCCTGAAAAGGGTGAACCCCTCTTCCCAATAGAAATTCAGTTAATTGGGCAAACGGAAAAAGACAGGGCATTTATTATGTTTAATGCCTGGAAACAAATTTTTGTAAATATTTAAATTATTGCAAGTATGAAATTTTTTCTGAAAGTACTTTTTGGTTGCCTGTTGATTTTACCAACATTTGCAAGCGGGTCTCAAAAAGCAGATACTATATTCAAAGCAGGATTTTGTGAGCAGGATATAACGCCTGACATTGGTATGGAACAGCCCGGTAATTACGGCAAGAGCTATCATCGTACCTTTCATGACCTTTGCAAAGTGCGAGCTGTGGTTTTTGATGATGGTAAAAAGCGTGTAGCGTTGGTAGGACTTGATTTACTGTTTGTAACCCGAAATGTTGTGCAGGAGGTTCGCGCGGAAATTCAGAAGCGTTGTGGTATTGAGCCGGAAGCCGTTATGATTGGGGCTTCACATTCCCATTCATCCGGCCCGATTGGGATGGGCGAACCTGGTGATTTCGACAAAGCATCTCCGCTGGTGAAGGATTTGGTAAACAACAAATCCATTGTTTCAGATCCGGGTTTTCTGCAGTATCTGAAAAAGCAGATTGTTGAAGCGGTAGTGCAGGCAGATGCCAACCGTACTGATGCAAAACTTGCAGTTGGTATTGGTCACGAGGATAAGGTGTCATTTAACCGACGGCTACGCATGAAAAATGGCTTAAGCTATTCACATCCTGGTGTAGGTAATCCTGATATTGTTGATTATGCGGGCCCTATTGATCCACAGGTTGGCACCGTGGGTGTGTGGGATCTAAAAGGCAAATTGCTAGGCGTAATAGTCAATTTTGCCTGTCATAATACAACCAATCCTGGAGGCATTTCTGCTAATTGGGTGGGAGCAATGGAGAACACGTTGCGGGGTGCGACAGGGGATGCTGCACTACCTGTGGTGTTTATGCAAGGCGCATGTGGGGATATTACACAAGTGGATAATCTTTCAAAATATTCAAATCCTGCACCTGAAGAATGGTGGGAACTGGTTGGTGGCCGTGTGGGGGCAGAAGCCTACAAAACATTGCTGCTTATCCGGCGGGGAGCCGGAATTGATATCCCCCTGGATATTCGTCAGAAGGTATGGAAGGTGAAAAGAAGGCTACCCTCCCCTGGTAAGGTGAAGCTAGCTCTTGAGTTAGTTAAACAAGGACCAGAGAAAGCTGGCCAGGTAGAATGGACCTTTGCGAAAGAGACACTAATGCTTGATGCTGTAGGGCAGGTACGTCCTGAGGTAGAGGTGGAAGTACAGGCTATCCAGGTAGGACCAGCTGTATTTGTTTCAAATCCTGCGGAATACTTTGTGCAATATGGTCTTGATATAAAGAAGTCCAGCAAATTTCCATTCACCTTTATAGTGGAATTGGCAAATGGATGTGTGGGGTACGTACCCACGGAGGAAGCGATGGGGGCACACGGTGGAGGCTATGAAACCCGCCTCACTTCATACAGTAACCTGGAAGTTTCTGCGGGCAGACAATTTGCCAATACAGGAATTAAACTGGCCAATGAAATGAAGCCTGGTGAAACACCTGTACCACCACCACCACCGACGTTTCATGGTCCATGGACCTACGGCAATCTTCCTCCTGAACTAAATTGATTGTGTAAACTTGTATAGAATATATCCGGTAAAATATTAAGAGCATAGAATGATTCTTGATTTTAAATTTTAATACAATTTTATGTGAACGCTGATTTAAACCATATAAATTATTTGTGATGAAAGTGATTTTTTTCAAACGTATTGGTTGTTTACTTGTAGCATTGTTGATGACCTTATCCATGTTTGCAGATGATTTAAAGATAGGCGCCGCATCTGTAAAGGTTACTCCACCAATAGGAACGCCGATGGCTGGTTACTATTACGAAAGAGGGGTGGAAAAAATTCACGATGATATTTATGCTAAAGCCCTGGTAATAGAGAAAGATGGTACAAAGATCGCTGTGGTTGAATGCGATTTCGTTAGCATTTCAGTATACATTGTTGACAAGATTCGGAAATTAGTTGAAAAGGCCACAGGGATTAATGCTGCTTATATTATGATAGGCGCTACCCATTCTCATACTGGCCCAATAATCCCGGCCGATCCCGCTTCGATAAATATTGGGGTTGATCCCAAGAGTAAAGGAGCGCAGATATTAGCTGATTATATTACAAAGTTACCGGCACTTGTCGCGGAAAGTATCATACAGGCCAATGCTGCTTTAAAGCCTGCTAAAATCTCAATTGGATTGGGACATGAAGGGTCAATCAGTTTTAACCGGCGCTATTTTATGACAGATGGTACAGTAGGATGGAATCCCGGATTGCATAATCCTAAGATAGTTAAACCTGCCGGCCCTATTGATCCTGCGGTTAGTGTTCTGTATGCAGAAACTATAGATGGTCGCCCCATTTCAACATTTGTGAACTTCGCCCTCCATTTAGATGAGGTGGGGGGGTCGGACGTTTCTGCGGATCTTCCATTTACTTTGTCAGCTATGCTTGGAAAAATAAAAGGGAGTGACATGGTAACTATCTTTTCCCAGGGATGTTCCGGAAACATAAATCATATTAACGTAAATGGTGATGCACCACAATCTGGTAATTTCAGAGCTGAAAAAAATGGTACCATACTGGCTGGGGAAGTTATAAAAACATATCCTCGTTTAT
>JBDSBP010000052.1:0-29782 GCA_039921525.1 Chitinophagaceae bacterium
CACTGAAAATCGAACGTCGAAAATCGAACATCAAAATTAACAACCCCACATTTCATGAAACTCATACCTCATACCCCACACCTCATACCTCATACCTCATACCTCATACCTCATACCTCACACCTCAAACCTTTTCTCCAACAACTCCTCCATCCGCAACGTTTGTTGCTCGCCGGTTTTTAAGTTTTTTAGAACACATGTTTTATCTTCCATTTCTTTAGTTCCGATGATAATGGCGTAAGGAATATTCTTTTTATCAGCATACTTAAACTGTTTGTCAAACTTAGCCTGCTCGTGATACAATTCACAACGGATGCCTTTAGCCCTCATCTCCTGCATTAGATTAAACGCATACCGGCTTTCCGATTCCCCTAAATTGAAAAAAAGTAATTGTGTCCCGATGTCTACTTTATCAGGGAACAGGCTGAGTTCTTCCATAACATCATAAATACGATCTACGCCAAAGGAAATTCCAACGCCTGGAATATCAGGTACACCAAACAAGCCCGTCAGATCATCATACCTGCCGCCTCCACCGATACTTCCCATCTGAACATTTCGGGCTTTTACTTCGAAAATAATTCCGGTATAATAATTAAGTCCCCTTGCCAACGTGAAATCTATTACTATATTAGATACAACAGAAGAAGGTAAATGGTCAAGTAAATTTTCAATCTCCCCAATACCCTTTAATCCGGTTTCGTTACTCCCGACAAGCAGTTTAACCTGGGTAATTTTTTCATCATTGGTACCGTCAATAAGTAAATATCTTTCTATAATGGAGATCTGTTCAGCATTTAGTTGCCTGCCTGCTAGTTCTTCCTTTACTTTATCTAACCCGATCTTATCCAGCTTATCAATGGCAATGGTAATATCCATCATAGATTGCGCATCTCCGCATAGTTCAGACAATGCTGCAAGGATTTTCCGGCTGTTGATCCGGATGTCTACCGCCAATTTTAATTTTGAAAATACTTCATTATAAATAATGGCAAACTCCACTTCATTAATCAGTGACTTACTTCCTACAATATCTGCATCACATTGATAAAATTCGCGGTAACGACCTTTTTGAGGACGGTCGGCCCTCCAGACAGGCTGAATCTGGTACCGTTTAAAGGGGAAACTCAACTGGCCGATGTTCATTGCCACATATCTTTCAAAAGGAATGGTAAGATCATATCTTAAAGCTCTTTCGCTAATATTTTTATCGTTCTTCCCCAACAAAATATTTTCAAAAGCAGCCTTCGATTTATCTATATTTTTAGGATCACTCAACCCGTTATTTAAAATTTTAAAAATAAGTTTATCTCCCTCTTCACCATATTTGCCCATAAGCGTCTCAAGTTGCTCGAGGGCCGGCGTTTCGAGTGGTTGGAAGCCATATAATTCAAAAATATTTTTTATGGTATTAAAAATATATTGGCGTTTATGTAAGATAGCAGGGCCGAAATCCCGGGTGCCTTGTGGTAAACTGGGCTTTGCCATATTTAAATCTGGTTATATTTTACGTAAAGTTTGAATGAAAAATGCAGGGGCATTAGTTTCTGATGAAAGCATATTTCTCAATTATTTTATTACATGCTTCATCCATCATTTTAAAGACATTATGAAAGTCTGGCTCAGCACCAAACCAGGGATCAGGAATGTCTTTATTTTTTCCAGGAAATAATTCATCCAATAATAGTTTTACTTTGGCGTCATCATATTTGGCACCGGCAATTTCCTTCATCTCTGATATAACATCAACGGACATACCATAAATTTTATCGAAGCGGTCAAAATCTTCTCCTGTAAACCAGCGTGATCTTTTCTTATCCAAATCAATTCCATTCAACTCTGCCACTTTCCTGGAAAAACGATGGGGAGGTACGCCCATATTGAAACGATTTGTTCCGGCACTTTCTATATCCCAATGCAAACCTGCATGTAAAGCTTTTTGTTTTAGTATGCCTTCTGCCAGGGGGCTCCGGCAAATATTTCCAAGGCAAACCATTAAAATTTTCATGGGAGCAAAGATAGGTTAGGGACATTAAAGTTTGATAGTTAGCATGCGATCGGTTCCTTAGGTGTTAGTAAGCGAATGGCTTTGTAAATGTTACCTGTTATGGAATGTAAATCACTGTGCATCTAAGGTTACACTCATACCGAATAAATTGGAAAGCTGAAAGTCAACTACAGAAGCGATTAGCAATTTAATGGGTTGAAGTGAAAATTTATTACCTTGCTACCGTTAAAATAATAAGAACCGTAATACAATTCGAACATCTTTACCACTAATTGCGGTTTTACTGGTTTTCAACTTTTATTAATTATTATTATATGCAACCCGATCAAAGCGAAAAAAGAGCAAAAAATTACGTTGTTATGCGATCCGTAATGGATTTTGGCATGGGTCTGGTGATACTTGGATTTGGGATTTTCTTAATCATTGCACCAAGGATTGGAATTGAGTTCAATATAGAACCATTTTTCAGGTACTTTTTTGCAGCAATGTGTATAGTTTACGGCTCATGGCGTATCTACAGAGGGTACAAAAAAAATTATTATTCTGAATGATTGCAGGCAAAAACGAAAAAGGGATAAAGGCGCCAATTAAACAATTTACTGCGCTGTTTTTAGCAATATCACTATTAATAGGTTGTGGTGATAATCAGCCAGTTAAATACCCAACAGATACAACAAAAAGCGGAACCATCAATATTAGTGTAGACGAATCATTCAAACCTATAATTGATCAACAGGTAAAGGTTTTTGAGTCTTCTTTTAAGGATGCTAAAATTATTGTTCATTATAAACCCGAGGCTGAATGCCTGAAAGATCTGATGAAGGATAGTACGCGGATGATCATTGTAACCCGTGAGTTAAATCAGAATGAGCAAAACTTTCTTACAGATACATTAAAATTTAGGCCGGTACAGGGTAAAATGGCTTATGACGCCATTACCGTTATCGTAAATAATGCAGCTAAGGATTCTCTTTTTGATATGGCAGATATTCGCTCGCTGGTAAAAGGTACCAGCGGTTACAAATATAATGTGGTAATGGATGGCCTTACTGCAACAAGTACGGTACGTTTTGCCCTGGATTCCTTATTAAAGGGCCAGCCATTTGGGAAAAATGTTATGGCTGCCACGTCAAGTGAAGGTGTGATCGATTATGTAGAGAAGAATAAAGATGCCATTGGCTTTGTGGGTGTTAACTGGATCGGTAATAATGAAGATCGCAAGCAAATAAGTTTTACACAAAAAGTTAAAGTTGCATCTTTGGAGTGTACTATCTGTGACAAAAAAACGTATGTAAAACCCTACCAGGCTAATATAGCGATGAAAAGATATCCTTTGGTCCGCAGTTTGCATTATATTTTGAAAGAAAACTATAGAGGCCTGGGTAGTGGATTCGTAAATTTTCTTATTAATGAGAGAGGACAGCTAATTTTCAGGACGGCCTATTTATGGCCTTCGCAAATGCCTTTCGAGGTAAGAAACTCTTTAATTAATCAATAATTATTTTATTGAGCAGATTTTAATAAATTTACAAACCTAAAAACAGGAATTGATTATGAAGAAAATAACCAGCATCGTATTATTTGTTGTTACGCTACAAACCCTGCACGCTCAGAATTTGGACCAGGGCAGAAAATTTTTGTATTATCAGCGATACATTAGCGCCAAGGCGCAATTTGAAAAATTATTGGCATCTAATCCAAACAATATTGATGCAGTATATTGGCTTGGCCAAACTTTAATTGGTCAAAAGGATTCCCTGGCAGCTAAAGACGTTTATCAGAAAGCCCTCGCATCAAATGGAAATGCGCCTTTGTTATTAGCAGGTATAGGCCAGATAGAATTGATGGAAAACAAAACAAACGAAGCCCGTCAAAGATTTGAAACTGCTATCAGTTTGTCGAAAAGCAAAGATATTAATGTACTGAATGCTGTAGGCAGGGCAAATGTATACGCTGTTTTAGGCGATGCCAATTACGCTGTTGAAAAAATAAATTCAGTAGCAAGCGAAAAGAAGGATCCACGAAATGCCGATAGCTACCTGATAGTAGGCGAAGCATATCGCAAGCTAATTGATGGTGGTGCTGCAGTAACAAATTTCCAGAAAGCTCTTTCTCTCGATCCGAAATTGGCAGAAGCTAAATACAGGATAGCAAAAGTTTACCAGTCGCAGAATAACCCCGATTATTTTATCCCCGCATACCAGGAGGCTATTACATTAGATCCTAATTATGCTCCTGCTTACAATGAATTATTCACTTATTACTTTTTAAGGGATATTAACAAGTCTAAAGAATATTTCGACAAATATCTTGCCGTTACGGACCCAAAGCCGTCAGATGATTACGACAGGATAAGTCTACTTTTTGCGGCGCGTAATTACCAGGCTGCGGTCGATTCGGCTAAAGGAAAAATTACGCAATTGGCTGATAAGGCAGATCCCCGTTATTACAAGCTTGTTGCCTACAGTTACGATGAATTAAAAGATTCAGTTAATGCTAAAACATTCCTTGACCAGTATTTTACAAAGCAGACTAAAGAAGCTTTTGTACCACAGGATTATGTTTTTAGAGCAAAAATCCTGAGCAAATTTCCTGGAAGTGAGGCTGACGCCCTGGCTAGTTATCAAACGGCTGTAGACCTGGATACTTCCATGGTTACTAAACTTGAACTCATGTCTGAAGCTGCGGCTTTTGCCGGCAAAGCCGGAAACCGGGCAGAGGAGGCCAACTGGCTCGCCAAGTTATACAAAACTAAAAAAGACCCGTCCAATCGCGACTTGTATGATTGGGGGTATGCGAATTACATGGCAGGTAATTATCTTACAGCCGATAGTATATTTTGTGGCGTGTATTCCCAAAAATATCCTACTGAAGTATTTGGATATTTATGGTGTGCAAAAAGTGCATCAGCCCAGGATACTACGATGGAGAAAGGCCTTGGCGTTGAACCCTATAAAAAGCTTATCGCTTTTGCAGACACGGCGAAAGAAAAGTACAAAGCAACATTGTTAACTGCCCATTCTTACCTCGCCGGTTACTATGCCAACGTGGCGAAGGACAAAGATTCAGCGGTGGCCCAGCTAAAAAGCGTGCTGGAATTGGATCCCGCGAATGCAGATGCCCAAAAATATATTGATATTTTACTGAAGCCCGCTCCCGCTCCTAAACAGGCGTCAACGGCAAAAACAGGAACGGCAACGAAAACCGGAAAAGCAAAACCTGCAGCTAAAAAACCTGCAGCTAAAAAGAAATAATAGATATATCTAAAATTATAATAACGTAAAATCCCTTGTCAATAAACTGACAGGGGATTTTTAATTTGTTGAATTTGAATTTCTAAATGGTTATTTGAACCTGCTACCTTATTTTTGCTACAAATAACTATCTCACATGCATTTGTTCTTACTTCAGGCAAATACTGCTGATGCCAATAGTTCAATGAATTATCTGCCTATAGCAATTCAGTTAATATTTGCCCTACTATTTGTGGGAGCAGTGATGGCAATTACACATCTTTTAGGACCCAGACGTAATACTGACGAAAAACTGCAAAATTTTGAAAGTGGTATTGAAAGTGTGGGAAATGCCCGCCAACCCATGGCCATTAAGTATTTCCTGGTAGCTATCCTTTTCGTATTATTTGATGTGGAAGTAATATTCTTTTATCCATATGCCGTCAATTTTAGGGCCCTTGGAACAAATGGTTTTGTGGCCGTAATAATGTTTACGGCATTTTTTATGGCTGGATTTTACTATATTCTAAAGAAAGGTGCTTTGCATTGGGAAGATTAAACAGTATTCAATAAAATTGAAAACCGGATGTTAAAGATGTGAGAGATAATACAACAAGATTGTTCCATATGTTGTTATAGGTATTGTTTCGATTTGTGAATTAAATTACCTTTTGTCAAAGAAAGGTCAGGAGGAAAATATTATGGCACGTCCTGTACAATATAATATCAAAAATGAAAGTGGAAAACCTATCAAGGTAGCAGAGTTACCTCCCGGTCATACGGGTGATGGCTTCTTTGCTACGAATTTGGGAAATCTGGTAGGTTTAGCCCGGAAGAACTCACTCTGGCCTTTACCATTTGCCACGTCTTGCTGCGGCATCGAATTTATGGCAACGATGGGTGCCCATTACGACCTTGGAAGGTTCGGTGCAGAGAGAATTGGTTTTTCGCCCCGTCAATGTGATCTAATAATGATTATGGGAACCATCGCAAAAAAAATGGGTCCTGTTTTGCGACAGGTTTATTTACAAATGGCGGAACCGCGTTGGGTGTTGTCTGTAGGTGCTTGTGCATGTAGCGGGGGTATTTTTGACAGTTATTCAGTGTTACAGGGAATTGACCAGATAATTCCCGTTGATGTGTATGTGCCTGGTTGCCCACCAAGGCCCGAAGCTATCATTGACGGTATTTTGAAAATACAGGACCTGGTGGGTCAGGAAAGTTTACGAAGAAGATCAAGTGACGAATATAAGGAACTAATGTCCAGTTACGGAATTCAATAAAAAATTAATGGCATTAACAAATGAATTAGTTAAGGCAAAACTGACCGAAAAGTTCGGTGATCAGTTAACCCATTGGGAAGAACCCTATGGATTACTGACGTTCTCTACTTCAAAAGACCTTAACCTGAAAGTAATGCAGTTCCTGTATGATGATGCAGAATTGCGTTTTCAGTTTTTAACGGACCTCTGCGCTGTTCATTATCCAGATCGAACAGGTGAGGAGCTGGCCGTAGTATATCATCTTCACAACCTGGTAGATAATTTCCGCCTTAGATTTAAAGTGTATACTAATATAAAACAACCCGATGTATTTACTGCTTCAGCACTATATGAATCGGCTAACTGGATGGAAAGGGAAACCTATGATTTTTTTGGGGTAAATTTTATTGGTCATCCCAACTTAAAACGTATTCAGAATGTGGAAGAAATGGATTATTTTCCTTTGCGAAAAGAATTTCCATTAGAAGACCAGACGCGCAGGGATAAGGATGATGAAATGTTTGGAAGATAAAGTAGTTCAAAGTCTAACGTTTAAAGTTGGTTCTGACATTGAACTTTAGAATTAAGGGAGGACTATAGCATTTGGACCAACTTTGAACTTTAAACTTTGCACTACCATGGCTGAACATCATATAAAATTACCGGACGGAAGCATAGAAAAAACAACCACCACGTTAAACATGGGCCCTACACACCCTGCTACGCATGGTGTGTTTCAGAATATATTGGAACTGGATGGAGAACGTATAGTTGATTCGGAACAAACTATCGGTTATATCCATCGCGCTTTCGAAAAAATTGCAGAACGCCGCCCCCTTTACCAGATTACTCCTCTTACAGACAGGTTGAATTATTGTTCTTCCCCCATTAACAATATGGGTTGGCATCAAACCTGTGAGAAACTTCTTGGAATAAAATTGCCCAAAAGAGTCGATTACCTGCGAATAATTATAATGGAACTCGCCCGTATTTCGGATCACCTCATCTGCAATTCTATAGTGGGTGTTGATACCGGCGCTTTTACCGGCTTTTTATACGTGATGCAATATCGCGAACTGATCTATGAGATCTATGAAGAGATATGCGGTTCACGCCTTACTACAAATATTGGCCGCATCGGGGGATTTGAGCGCAATTTTACCAATACGGCTTTTCAAAAGTTAGAAAAATTTTTAGACGAATATCCTAAGGTGCTGGCTGAATTTAATAACCTTTTCATGCGCAATCGTATATTCATGGAAAGAACGATCGGCGGCGGTGGAATCAGCGCCGAAAGGGCGTTGAATTTTGGTTTCACGGGCCCCAATCTAAGGGCTTCAGGAGTGGATTATGACGTTAGGGTACAGAGCCCATACAGTAGTTACGAAGATTTTGACTTCATCATTCCGGTAGGTAAAACGGGTGATAATTACGACCGTTTTATGGTACGTAATGAAGAAATGAACCAATCATTACATATTATTCGACAAGCCTATCAAAAAGTGCAGGAATTCAAAGGCGAAGCCGCTGAAGTGTTTCATGCAGATACACCGGCCTATTACCTGCCGGAAAAAGAAGATGTATATACAAAGATGGAAGCCCTGATCTATCATTTTAAAATAATAATGGGTGAAACAGATATTCCGGCAGGGGAGGTATATCATTCAGTAGAAGGTGGAAACGGCGAACTTGGATTCTACCTGATAAGCGATGGTGGCCGTTCACCTTATCGTTTGCATTTCCGGAGGCCCTGTTTTATTTATTACCAGGCATATTCTGAACTCGTTAAAGGAAGCATGCTAAGTGATGCTATAGTAACACTCAGTAGTTTAAACCTCATTGCCGGTGAAATGGACGGATAGACCGTAGGGGCGGGGCTAGCCCCCGCCCTCTACGACTAGAGGTATGAAAAATATTGGACATGTAAGTTCTGCCTATTTTCTTTATTACGTTTTAAACAGATGCAATGAAATTTTCTGAAGAAAAGTTGAAAAGAGTATCTGAGTTGATGGCTCGTTATCCGGAAGGAAAACAAAAAAGCGCCTTGCTCCCTGTATTGCATTTGGCCCAGGACGAATTCGGAGGCTGGTTAGATGTGCCTGTAATGGATTATGTGGCTTCTCTTTTTAAAATAGCGCCAATAGAAGTTTATGAAGTGGCCTCTTTTTATTCCATGTACAACCTGAAACCTGTGGGAAGGTATTTGTTTGAAGTATGCCAAACGGGTCCCTGCATGCTGAACGGGAGTGACTCTATTATTGACTACATAAAACAGAAACTAAATATTGGCGCCGGTGAAACGACCTCTGATGGATTATTTACTTTAAAAACAGTGGAATGCCTTGGGGCATGTGGTTATGCGCCGATGATGCAACTGGGAAAAAACTTCAGGGAACATTTAACCCCACAAAAAGTAGATGCTATTATTGAAGAATGCAGGCGCAATGCGGCTACGAATAATTAGGAAATTCAGTCGTGAAAACATAAAAGGAACTATCATGAAACTAAATCCCTATATCATGTATTCTGGCAATGCAGAAGAAGCATTGAATTTTTATAAGAAATGTCTTAAGGGCGAAATAAAGGATTTAGGGCGGTATGGTGATTCGACCATGGAATCTTCGGAGGAATTGAAGGATAAAATTATGCATGCCCGATTCATATTTGATGATAATATTATTATGGTCAGTGATTCTCATGTAGCAAACGAAACAACTCCGGGTAGTAATATTCAATTATCGGTAGATGTACCAGGAGCAGATGAATTGGAAAGTGTTTTCACTCAAATGTCGGCAGGAGGCAAAATCACCATGCCTTTACAGGATATGTTCTGGGGTGCACGATTTGGAATGCTTACCGATAAATTTGGAGTGAAGTGGATGTTTAATCATGAATTAAAAAAATAATCAATACTCTAAAAGTTCAATGCCATCACCTGGATTTATATTGGAATTTTATTTAAAAGCTTCACCAGATAAAGTAATGAGTTTATTAACTGACAGCGAAGTAATATCTGATTGGAGCCGGGGTGAAGCGCTGGTAGAGAAAAAGGTAGGCGGACAAATGGCGATGTTCGACGGTTGGGTAGAAGGTAAAATTCTGAAGATAACAGGTAATGAATTAGCTTATACCTGGAAACCATCTAACTGGCCTGAGGAGGTTTCGGCATCCGAAGTTTATTATACCTTGGCTGCCGAAGGAAAAGGCACCCGGATTGTTTTAGAACATACCCACTTTCCCGATTCGAAAGAAATGGAAAGTCATAAAAGCGGGTGGTCAGAAGAATTTTTTGACCTGATAGAAGATTACCTGGGTGAATGAGGATATCAAACCTTGCCTGGGTTATAGAATAAGTGATCATCCGTTTATGGATAGATTTGTTGCCGTTTGATGGGATGGTATTTTATAAATATATTTTCACCCGCAATTGAATTATGGGCAGACAACTATTATTAGAGAAAGCAAATGTGGAAGGTATTCGCACGTATGAGGTGTACCGCCGGGAAGGTGGATATCGTAGTGTAGAAAAGGCTTTTAAAATGGCACAGGCAGATATAGTGGAGGAAGTAAAGAAAAGTGGCTTGAGAGGCCGCGGAGGTGCCGGTTTCCCAACAGGGATGAAGTGGAGTTTTCTTGCCAAACCAGAAGGTGTACCCCGTTACCTGGTTTGTAACGCAGATGAAAGTGAGCCAGGAACGTTTAAAGACAGGTATCTGATGGAATTTATTCCTCACCTGTTGGTAGAAGGTCTTATCGTTTCCTCATTCGCGTTAGGAAGTAACAGAACATATGTTTATATCCGCGGTGAATATGCCTGGATAACAGACATACTCGACCAGGCAATTGAGGAGGCAAAAGCAAATGGCTGGCTGGGTAAAAATATTCTCGGCAGTGGTTTTGATTGTGAGATCTATGTTCATCGCGGGGCAGGCGCTTATATATGTGGCGAAGAAACTGCGCTGCTGGAAAGCCTCGAGGGCAAACGAGGGCTTCCGCGTATTAAGCCACCTTTTCCCGCGGTAAAAGGCTTGTGGGATTGTCCCACGGTGGTGAACAATGTGGAAACCCTGGCTGCCATTGTTCCTATCATAAATGAAGGCGGTGAAGCGTATTCAAAGATAGGTGTGGGCAAATCAACCGGAACAAAACTGCTTAGCGCCTGCGGCAATATTAACAAGCCGGGAATCTATGAGATCGATATGACCATATCGGTGGAAGAATTTATTTTTAGTGATGAATTTTGTGGGGGCATTCCCAATGGAAAAAAATTAAAAGCCTGTATTCCCGGCGGGTCTTCCGTGCCTATTTTACCTGCCAATTTATTATTAAAGACCGCAAAAGGGGAGAAAAGAATGATGAACTATGAAAGTTTGTCTGACGGTGGTTTCGCAACAGGCTCCATGATGGGCTCTGGCGGGTTTATAGTGCTTGATGAAGATCAGTGCGTGGTTCGTCATACCCTTACCCTTGCCCGGTTTTATTACCATGAGAGCTGCGGGCAGTGTTCTCCCTGCAGGGAAGGTACCGGCTGGATGGAAAAAATATTAAAGAATATTGAATACGGTAAGGGCAAGATGAGTGATATAGACCTGTTATGGGATATACAAAGAAAGATAGAAGGAAACACGATTTGTCCTTTGGGGGATGCGGCAGCCTGGCCGGTAGCAGCTGCTATCCGTCATTTCAGGGATGAGTTTGAATGGCATGTGCAAAACCCTGTCGAATGTTTGACAAGGAATTACGGACTGGCGCATTATGCTGATTCATTGCAGACCGCCGTTGCATAATAAGAAAAACTTCCGAGGCCTCAGAGGGTTTACTTCCGTAATCCCATAGACTGCATTCGGAAGTCTGACCAAGGTAGTCTTCGGAGCATATGCAAAAGATATAAACAATAAACTTTGCGCTTAGGCTTTAAGCCATATCGCGTGAAAAAAAATATTATGGGGGAAGAAAAGAAAATGATAAAAGTTACCATCGACAATATCACGGTCGATGTTGAGCCTGGAACTTCTATACTAAATGCAGCACGCCAGATAGGAGGTGAAGTAGCACCTCCCGCCATGTGTTATTATAGCAAGTTAAAGGGAAGCGGTGGCAAGTGTCGTACCTGCCTGGTTGAAGTGGCAGCTGGTTCTTCGGCTGATCCAAGGCCGATGCCCAAACTGGTAGCATCATGCAGAACAAATGTAATGGATGGCATGATAGTTAAGAACATCACCAGTGAAAAAGTAATTGATGCCAGGAAGGGGGTGGTAGAATTTTTATTGATAAATCATCCCCTTGATTGCCCTATCTGCGATCAGGCCGGGGAATGTCACCTGCAGGATCTAGGATATGAACACGGAGCTGAGGGAACCCGGTACGAATTTACAAGAAGAACATTTGAAAAAGAAGATATCGGCCCTTATATTCAGCTACACATGACGCGCTGTATACTTTGCTACAGATGTGTTTATGTAGCAGATCAGCTCACAGACCATCGCGTGCATGGTATTTTAGACAGGGGTGATCATTCAGAAATATCTACCTATATTTCCAAAGCAATTGACAATGATTTTAGTGGTAATATGATCGATGTTTGCCCGGTAGGAGCATTGACGGACAGAACTTTTCGTTTTAAAAACAGGGTCTGGTTCCTTAAACCGGTGGATGCGCATCGTGATTGTCCCAAATGTTCAGGTAAGGTTACTTTATGGAACAGGGGCGATGAAGTATACCGGGTTACTGCCCGTAAAGACCAGTGGGGTGAAGTAAAAGACTGGATTTGTAATACCTGTCGATTTGATAAGAAAGAAACCAGCGACTGGATCATTGAAGGCCCCACAAAAGTAAGCCGTCATTCTGTGATTTCGCAAGGGCACTATGTAGGCATGAAGGTGCCGCTGGAAACTTTGCCCCTGGTAATGGATGGAAGAAATCCTAAAATGCTGATGGATATTCACGATGTAAGTGGTGTAAACAGGCCGGAGATTCATTTGTCAGAAATTCCGGGACCGCCGCATTCAGATGATTATACGTCTGCAACAAAATTGCTGGAGTAGCAAGGAGGTGTGACGTGTAAGGTTTTAGGTTTGAGGTATGAGGTAGAAAGTATGAGCCTTTTTACCTTCATCGACAATTTAATTATGAGTAAGGAAATTAAAAAAAGTGCGATTGAGAAGGAAAAGGAAAGGGAGCAGGAAAGACTGCTTTCCATTCTACCGATGAGAAAACATTTTCTGAAAGATTATTTCGATTTCCTGGATAAACACATTGAGGATGAAAGAAAACCATCCCTTCGATTAACCGAAAAGTTTTGCAAAGATAATGGCCTCGATTTCGAAAAAGTAAAAGCATGGGCTGCGGAATTTGAGGGGTACAACGATCAGGAAATTCTATGGAATATTGAAGAACTGTATGAAGAGCATATGAAGTAGCTATCGGCTATCGGCTGTCGGCGATCGGCGATCGGCTATCGGCTATCGGCTATCGGCTATCGGCTATCGGAAATAAAGAGGATGTAATTTAGATAAATAGTTATAGAATATATAGGGAAGTTAAACAGGTTTTGCTCATGGCTGGTAGCTGATAGCTGAAAGCCGATAGCTGAAAGCCGATAGCTGAAAGCCGATAGCTGAAAGCCGATAGCTGAAAGCCGAAAAACCATAATCCAACAATGATGATTCTACTCGCAATTGAATGGGGGCTGATAATAGAAAAACTGGTGCTGGTGATAGTCGTAATCAGTGCCTCGTTACTGATTGCCATGTATTCTACCTATGCGGAACGCAAAGTAGCGGCAGTTATACAAGACCGTATCGGCCCAAACAGAGCCGGGCCCTTTGGTTTACTTCAACCCCTGGCAGATGGGTTAAAACTGTTCATGAAAGAAGAAATTATACCCAACAGTTCCAATAAATTTCTTTTTATTTTGGGTCCATGCCTGGCAATGATGACCGCCATGATGACAAGTGCAGTAATTCCATGGGGAGATAAGGTGGAATTATTCGGACGGTCCATCGCCTTGCAGATTGCAGACATTAACATTGGCATTCTTTATATTTTTGGCGTTGTTAGCATGGGTGTTTATGGGATCATGATAGGCGGCTGGGCTTCAAATAATAAATTTTCCCTGCTTGCCGCCATCAGGGGCGCTTCACAAATTATTTCTTATGAATTGGCTATGGGCCTCTCCTTAATCGCGTTGCTGATGTTCACCGGCTCTTTAAGTTTGAATACTATTGTTGAACAGCAAATGGCGTCGGGTCATTGGTGGAATATCGTTCATCAACCCCTGGGTTTCCTGATATTTTTAGTATGTTCATTTGCAGAATGCAACCGCACGCCCTTTGATTTACCGGAAGCAGAGAACGAACTGAATTTCGGTTATCACCAGGAGTTCTCATCCATGAAATTGGGATTTTACCTGTTTGCCGAATACATCAATATGTTTATCAGCAGTGCCATAATGGTCACTTTGTTTTTTGGTGGCTACGATATGCCGTTTGTAAATGAAGCTGCATTTAGTCCGAATATTGCTGCTTTGATTGGCTTGACAGCTTTATTACTGAAAGTGTTCTTTTTTATTTTCTTTTTTATGTGGGTAAGATGGACGATACCCCGCTTCCGTTACGATCAGCTAATGAACCTTGGCTGGAAGGTTATGATCCCGTTGGCTATTGTAAATATGTTGTTAACAGGAGGATGGATATTGTGGCGCGGATAATAAAATAGTGTATATTCTTTTTATATTATTATGAAAATACGTGGGATAATGCTTTAAAATATATTTTTGCGAAACTATTAAATTAGCTCCTGACCTAAATCAGGAAGAAAATTATGGAGGCATTAACAAACAGGGTCAAAGTAATGGAGCGTAAGCCGATGACATTCCTGGAGAAAATATATCTCTGGAATATCATGAAGGGCATGCTCATTACGTTCAAACATATTTTTAAGAAAAAAGCAACGATCAGGTATCCCGAGCAGAAGCGGCCGTTCAGCCCCGTTTTCCGGGGGTTGCAAATCTTAAATCGAGATGAGGAAGGGCGTGAACGCTGTACCGCCTGTGGCTTGTGTGCAGTGGCTTGCCCTTCGGAAGCTATTACGATGGAAGCTGCCGAGCGAAAGCCCGGGGAAGAGCATTTATATCGTGAGGAAAAATATGCTGCCAGGTATGAGATCAACATGCTGCGCTGCATATTTTGTGGCTTATGCGAAGAAGCCTGTCCGAAGGATGCAGTTTATCTGAGCGAAACATTCGCGCCTTCCAATTTCAGCCGTAGCAGTTTCATTTACGATAAAAATGACCTGCTCATACCAGATCCTAAAACTGATCCGGAAGCATTTGCAAAAGCGAAGGGCAACAGGGCCAATAAATAGCTTAATTGAAGGAACTCTTAAATAATCATCTGCTACAATGAGTGTAACGCAAGTATTGTTTTGGTTTTTATCAGTAATGGCATTAGGAAGTGCTCTAATGGTTGTTACGAGTAAAAATCTCATCTACAGTATCCTTTATCTCATCGTTACATTTTTTGCTTTATCTGGTCATTATATTTTATTGAATGCACAATTCCTGGCGATAGTGAATCTTATTGTGTATGCCGGGGCCATCATGGTTTTGTTTCTTTTTGTAATTATGTTGATGAACCTGAATGCAGATGTAGAACCCCAAAAAAAGAAATGGCTTAAAGTAGCGGGCGCCCTGGCAGGAGGTTGTTTGTTACTGGTGATGATAGCTGCTTTGAAGAGTGCTGACTATAAAAATCAGGTAGCACAAACCCAGGATGGAGATATAGGGCTTATAAAAAATCTTGGGATGGTGTTGTTTAATGATTATGTAGTTCCGTTCGAAGTGAGCAGTATTTTATTTTTAAGTGCAATGGTGGGCGCAGTGGTACTGGGGAAGAAAGCATAAGATAAATATTGGGGATTACATTAAAACCAGCATATGCCGATTAATTATTACATATTTGTTTCCATAGCTTTATTCTGTATAGGAATTGCAGGGGTGTTAACCCGCAGAAATTCCATCATCATTTTTATGTGCATTGAATTGATGTTAAATGCAGTGAATTTGTTACTGGTGGCTTTTTCGAAAATGCATCATTTGGCCTATTTAGGGAACCCCGCCAGTGTTCCATCCAACGGAACAGATGGTCAGTTATTTGTTTTTTTTATAATGGTGGTAGCGGCGGCAGAGGTAAGTGTAGGTTTGGCGATCATTGTGATGTTGTATCGTAACACACATTCTGTTGATGTGAATTTTTTAAACCGGTTGAAGAACTAATACCAGGATTAAGGTGTGAAAGACCTTGTGTTTTTCGAACTTAAAATTTCTTACTTGACTTTTGTTTATGAGTAAAATCTTACAACTTATCTGGCTGGTACCATTGTTCCCGTTAATCGGTTTCCTTATCAACGGATTAGGCAGGAAATCTATGTCGAAGTCATTGATAGGCATTGTTGGAAGTGGCATGATACTGGCTTCATTTGTAGTAAGCGCACTAATTTTTATCGAAGTTCGTAAATCAGGTGTACCGACTGTTAACACTTTATTTGATTTCATAAGCTATGATAAAATTCATATTCCTTTCTCTTTCCTGATAGACCAGCTATCCTCCTTGTTTTTGCTGATCATCACAGGAGTTGGATTTTTAATTCACGTGTATTCGACTTCATACATGCATGAAGAACCCAGTGAGCATTTCGGAAGGTATTTCGCCTATCTTAATCTTTTTGTTTTTTCCATGTTACTGCTGGTGATGGGGGGTAATTACCTGATCATGTTTATAGGATGGGAGGGAGTGGGATTATGCTCTTATTTATTAATCGGATTCTGGTTTAAGAATAACGATTATAATTATGCGGCTAACAAGGCATTCATCATGAACCGTATTGGGGACCTTGCCTTTTTAATAGCCCTTTTCTGGATGATCTCAAAAACGGGAAGTCTGACATTTAGCGATGTTTTCCAGAAGGCTGGTACACTGTCAAAAGCTGATCTCACCATCATTACTTTATTATTATTTGTGGGTGCCACCGGAAAAAGTGCGCAGATCCCTTTGTACACCTGGCTACCTGATGCTATGGCCGGGCCTACCCCTGTATCGGCCCTGATTCATGCGGCCACCATGGTAACGGCTGGCATTTATATGATTGCACGCAGTAATCTTTTATATACGATGGCACCGGCAACCCAGTCAGTGGTTGCTATTATAGGATTAGCTACGGCAATACTTGCGGCGTCCATCGCTCTTAAACAAAATGATATTAAAAAAGTACTGGCTTATTCTACGGTAAGTCAGCTTGGATATATGTTCCTGGGCCTGGGTGTGGGGGCTTATACCGGCGCTGTGTTTCATGTAATGACACATGCTTTTTTCAAGGCCTGCCTGTTCCTCGGCGCTGGTTCCGTTATTCATGCCATGCACAGTGAACAAGACATTCGCTTTATGGGCGGAATAAAAAAATACATGCCGGTTACCCATGTAACATTCCTGCTGGCATGTCTTGCCATTGCGGGAATACCGCCTTTCTCCGGTTTCTTCTCCAAAGATGAAATCCTGGTGGCAGCTTATGAAGTTAATCCATTGTATTTTTATGTTGGAGTTGCGGGTGCATTAATGACTGCCTTTTATATGTTTAGATTGTACGCGATGACTTTCCAGGGAAAATTCAGGGGCACGCCCGAACAGGAATATCATTTACACGAAAGCCCTGCAGCTATCACCTTTCCTTTGATTGTGCTGGCAGTATTATCGGTTATTGGCGGGCTGGTAGGGATACCGGAATTATTTATGAAAAACGGCCATTCCTTAGGAGAGTTCCTGGCACCTATTTTCGCAAAATCGCAACAGCTGCATCCGGCACATCAAATGGATCATTCTACCGAATGGATGTTGTTGGCAGTTTCAATTATTATTGCCGTTATCGGGGTAGTTTGGGGATATGCCAGGTATAGTAAAATTGCTGACATTAAAGATGCAACCGGTTTAGGAAAGGTTCTGGAAAATAAATGGTATGTGGATGAAATTTACGATGCTATCATTGTAAAGCCGATCAGGGCGCTGGCTATGTTTTTCAACAAAATATTTGAAAAATATGTGGTGGATGGAATTGTAAATGGCGTTGGAAGAAGTATCCAGTATGGAAGCCGCCAGATACGTTTGTTGCAAAGCGGCCAGGTGGGTAATTATATTTTATTAATGGTATTTGGTATCCTTGTATTTTTTGTGATTGAATTTTTTCTTAAGAAAAAATAATTATGAAGGTTAGAGGTGGAAGATATTTAGAATCTTCGCTATCCATCAACTGCAAAAAGGAACGGGATAAAAATATAAACTGATTTAGAGTCATAAAATAGAACACTAAGCCTAATTATGATACCTGTTTTTCTGATACTAATTCCTTTATTAAGCGGACTTATTTTGTTTGCCACGAATAATAGCAATGGGGCAAAAAATGTGTCGTTAGTTGCCTCGATAATTATTCTAATAGTTTCGTTAACAGGATTATCGATGTTTCGCAGTTCCGCTAACCTGGTTTGTAATGTAGATTGGATGCCTGCTTTGGGGAGCCGTTTTCGCGTGGAACTTGACGGCATGGGACAGATCGTTTGCCTTCTTACTGCACTCTCCTTTCCTTTGATTTTTATAGCAACGTATAAGAACACTTATAAAAATGCCAGTCGCTTTTATGCCCTGATGTTATTATCGGAAGCAGGTTTAATGGGGGTGTTCCTGGCCAAGGATGCGCTGTTATTTTATTTTTTCTGGGAACTGGCGCTGGTGCCCGTGTATTTTCTCTGTTCCATCTGGGGGGGAGAAAAACGTATCGCTGTTACTTTTAAGTTTTTTATTTATACTTTTTTGGGTTCGCTGTTCATGCTGGTGGCGATCATATTTCTTTACTTCCAGGCCGGTCAATCTTTTTCCATTGAATCTTTTTATGCATTAAAGCTTCCAACAAGTACCGAGTCATGGGTGTTCTGGCTTTTCTTTCTTGCATTTGCCGTTAAGATGCCGATATTCCCTTTTCATACCTGGCAACCCGATACATATGAACAGTCGCCTGCGGCAGTTACCATGGTGCTAAGCGCCATCATGGTTAAAATGGGTATTTTTGGATTAATCCGATGGGTGATGCCCGTAGTGCCAATGGGTGCCTGGGCTTGGGGAGATACTATAACACTGATGGCGGTGATAGGAATGATCTACGCTTCACTGGTCGCCATGCAGCAGGATGACCTGAAAAGGCTGGTAGCCTATTCTTCAATTGCGCATATGGGGTTAATGTGCGTAGCAGTATTTGCAACTACCAAAAGTGGGATGCAGGGAGTAATGATCCAGATGTTCAATCACGGAATAAATATATTGGGAATGTGGATCGTGGTTAATGCCATCGAACAAAAGTTTCATACCCGTAAGATGTCTGAATTGGGAGGATTGGCACAAAAAGCCCCGGGACTGGCGATATTGCTGGTTGTTGTTGCCCTGGCCAATATTGCTTTACCTCTTACCAATGGCTTTGTGGGCGAATTCCTGATGTTTAATGGAATATTATCTTCTACTGCCACAACACACAATGTGGTGTTTACAGTGGTTGCATTACTTAGTATCATTCTGGCTGCTGTTTATACATTAAATATGATCCAAAAGGTATTCTACGGAAATACCAATGCATTAACGGCAGCCGCAACAGATATTTCACCGAATGTAAAAATTGCTTTGTTAGTAATAGTAGTATTGATATTCGCGGGTGGGGTTTTTCCGAAACCTATGTTAGCTGTTACCAATGACTTGGCAGACGCTATTTTGAGCAGGATGAACTTACGATATTGAACCGATTAGAAAAGGATTATTTTGAATTGACCAGTAAAGTATATTATGAATGCAATTATAGTATCAGGTGTTTGGGGTTTGGTTATGATGTTCAGTGGAATTTTTGTCAAAAATAATTCAACTGTTCGCTTTCTGGCTATTGCCGGACTGGTCTTATTATTAGCCTTGAATGTGGGTGAGTTATACGGCGTAAAACTCTTTACTGTTAACACCCACAACATGCTTAGTTTTAATAGTTTTACCCTTGTTTTTAATTCCATAGCATTTGCATGTACCTTAATATATTTCCTTCTTTCCGGTCGTGATTTTTTTAATGTCGGTCCCAATGTAGGCGACTATTTTGCCTTGATCTTTTTTGTGCTTTGCGGAGTCAGTGTATCATCTTCTTTCAATACGCTTTTGATGCTTTTTATTGGAATTGAAATTATATCCATTCCGCTTTACATTCTTACAGGAAGTGATAAAAAAAATCTTAAGAGCAATGAAGCTTCTTTAAAATATTTCCTGATGGGCTCATTTTCCACGGGTATCATGCTGATGGGCATTGCCTTGATTTATGGAGCAAGGGGAACATTTGCCATTGAGGGTATGTCGGTGGCATTAATTACAGGGTTGAATCCTTTGTTGATTGCAGGATTGTTATTACTATTCATATCAATGTCGTTTAAAGTATCAGCCGCACCTTTTCACTTTTGGACACCAGATGTGTATGATGGCGCTCCCACTGTTTTTACATCTTTCATGGCCACGATTGTTAAAGTGGCGGCATTTATCGCATTCCTCCGTTTGTTTGATAGCAGTTATGGCCAGGCCCCTGCACAATGGCGAGTGGTAGTGGCCCTGGTAACCGCTGCTACATTGTTTATAGGTAATGTAACAGCCGTTTTTCAACAAAGTGTCAAACGGATGTTGGCATATTCAAGTATTGCCCAGGCAGGATTTATGTTTTTTGCTTTGTTTGCATTTAACGATTTCGCCAAAGAAGGAATTTTGTTATACAGCGCCGCCTACAGCCTGGCAACCATAGGTATATTTGCAATACTAATTAGAATGAAGGATTATACGTTTGAAGGTTTTAATGGCCTGGCCAGGCATCATCCTGTACTGGCAGCCACAAACTCGATCTTTTTGTTTTCGCTGGCGGGAATTCCGCTAACTGCCGGTTTCACTGCTAAATTTTATATGTTGGCTGCAGCTGTAAAAAATGGCAGCTACTTTTGGCTGGTGATCTTTGCCATTCTTTGCGCTGCCGTTAGTGTTTATTATTATTTCAGGGTAATCCAGGCTATGTATTTCAAAGAAGGCAATGATCAACAGTCCATACCTGTAACGGCTTCCTTTAAATTCGGATTGATTGTTATTGCCGCTGCCATTATCTTCCTGGGAGTGTTCCCGCAGTGGCTGTTTATTAAGGTATATTTTTGAGGAATGAAGTATGAGTCTTCGATTGGCGGGTTAAACCTGTGAGGTCTTTGAGACCTCACAGGTTTAACCCTCTTTTTAGTCGGCACCATTATAACGCTGTTTATTACCGGAAGTTTTCTATAAGAATCAGGTATCTATTCTGATCAATCGACGGCTTTCCTCATACCTCATACCTCATACATACCTATTTGCTATAGAATCCTTAACTTTAAGACATGAAGCTGCTTGATACCTTTTCCCTGTCTTACAGAACTATACGAAGCAATAAGCTGCGTACTGGCCTTACTGTGTCTATTATCGCCCTTGGAATTGCCGCGTTAGTCGGCATCCAAACCGCTATTGAGGCCATGACGCAGAAATTCACAGAAAGCTTTTCGGCTATGGGGGCCAATGGTTTCAGCATTCGCTTTAAGCCTGCCTGGCAGGTTCGTTTAAATAATGGAGTAAAGAAACAGTTTAAGGGTAAACGAAAGGAAAAAAAATCCAGTGCAGATAAACCCATATCCAAATACGAAGCGGAGAATTTTAAATCAGGGTTTTCCTTTCCTGCATTAGTTAGTATTTCGATCAACGGAACCAATAATGCTATAGTTTCCGCAAATGGCAGAAAAACCAGCCCCAATGTATACATAACCGGGGGAGATGAAAATTATCTCGATCTCAACGCTTACAATGTTGAGATGGGAAGAAATCTTAATTCATTGGACATTCAGACTGGCCGGAATGTTTGTCTTCTTGGCAAGGATGTGGCTACTAAACTATTCGGTACCAATCCAAAAAATATTGTAGACCAGGTAGTGCGTATTAATAATATTTTATTCAGGGTAATTGGTACGTTGGATGCAAAAGGCTCAACGTTGGGAAGAAGTCGCGATAACCTGGTAATCACTTCTTACAATACGGTGAGGAGGTTTTTTAATAGTAATTCAAACGCCTCCTTCTCAATTGGTATTAAGGTTCCCCACGTTAACTTACTGGAAACCGCAATTGGTGAAGGAGAAGGCGTTTTTCGTTCGATCCGCAAAGTAGGCACCACAGAAGAAGATAACTTTATCATTGATAAAAGTGACAGCTTCGTGGAACTATTGCTTAAGCAGCTTAGCTGGTTAACGGGGGCAGCTATTGTAATAGGTTTCATTACATTAATGGGTGCCGCCATTGCCCTGATGAATATTATGCTGGTGGCGGTAACGGAGCGAACCAAGGAAATTGGTTTAATAAAAGCCATCGGAGGTAAACAATCCAGTGTTCGTCAACAGTTTTTATTTGAATCGGTAATAATCAGTTTATTGGGCGCAGCTTTTGGAATTGTTGTGGGAATATTGCTGGGTAATACGGTAAGCCTGCTTATGAATACCGGCTTTGTGATTCCCTGGCTCTGGGTTGGATTCGGTATCCTCATTTGCTCCATTGTTGGATTACTGGCCGGAATCTATCCCGCCATGAAAGCATCAAAACTGAATCCTATCGAGGCTCTCCGATATGAATGACCCTTGCCATTAACGACTGACCATCGACTACCGATCATTAACAATTATCAATTAACAATTAACCATTATTTCGGATCCAGTATTTTATTTATCCTTTCAATAACATCCTGCAAGTGATACTGGGTCATTTTATCTTTTTTGGAAGGGATGGCCCTGGCAATATCCGTTTTTAGTGAGCGTAAGTTTCCCTTAAGAATAGAAATTATATCTGATTTACTTATGTCAATGGATGGCCCAAAATTAAAAACCATCAATCCCGCACCGGGAGAATTTTGTGCAGAAAGAAGAGCCCCCATTCTTTCAATATAGCTTTTCTGAAGGTTACGCCGATATACATCAATAACCAAATTGTTATAAAGCTCGCTCCAGATGCTGCGCTGAAGATCACTCATCATTTCGATCATGGTATAAGCCTTGTTACCTGATTGCGCTTCTGCGCGAATTAATTTCGCGAAGGTAGAACTGCTGATGAGGCGGTTCAATATCACATCCTGGCGTGTTGCGATCATGGCAATAGAATTGTTCCCGATTCGGGAATTAATGTCTTCATTAATAAGCCATATTGGGGTTGTAAATAATTGCCTGTTCAAAAACTCGATGGCTTCTTTCTGTTTGGATTTAGGAACAAATTCAAATACTGCTCCATCTTGGTCAACTGTTTTTGGAGTTTCATAAATACCTCCAATATTCTTTACAACATGCCCCATATATCTTCCGAATTGAGCCACCACTCCAATATAAATTTCAGAAAGATTTTTATAATCTTCATTCTCGGTTTTAGTCCATTCTATCAGGTTAGGCACAATGCGTTGGAGGTTTTTGACGCCATAATTGCCCGCGAGCATAGCATTATCTCCCAGGTCTTCGTTTTGTGAACGGGGGTCATCGGCATTTGATTCTGTACCAAACCATAAACGCTTGTTCTTCAGTCGCGCGATAGTTATCTTGTTCAATGCTGTTGCCTCATCTTCTGAGGATTTTATGTCAGGTAATATCCTATAACCCCATTCAATGGCCCACTTATCATATTCACCAATACGCGGATAGAGACCGGCCGGGGAGATGTTATCTTCAGGTTGTGCCACGTAATTAAAGCGGGCGTAATCCATGATCGATGGCGTGTGACCGTTAGCTTCTACCCAGGCTTTGTCTCTTAGTTTTTCAACGGGTACAGTAGAACTGGAACCATAATTATGGAGAAGCCCTAAAGTATGCCCCACTTCATGCGAAGACACGAAGCGGATAAGCTGACCCATAAGGGAATCATCGAAGGTTATCTTGCGGGCACGGGGATCTACCGCAGCTGTTTGAATAAAATACCAGTTACGCAACAGGTTCATTACATTGTGATACCAATTGATGTGGCTCTCAAGGATCTCCCCGCTCCTAGGGTCGTTAACGTTAGGACCGCTTGCATTTTCTATATTAGAAGGTTTATAAACGATAGCAGAGTAACGGGCATCTTCCAGGCTCCAGGTACTGTCTTGACGCTCATTTGGGGCCATTTTAGCCTGGATGGCATTTTTAAAACCGGCTTTTTCAAAAGCAACCTGCCAATCGTTTACACCCAGGATCAGGTATGGAACCCATTTTTTAGGCGTTGCAGGGTCGATGTAGTATATAATAGGTTTTTTAGGTTCTACCAATTCGCCACGATTATACTTTTCCATATCTTCCGGTTTAGGTTCGAGGCGCCAGCGGGTAATCATCTGTACTTGTTTTACTCCCTGCGGATTGGCATCAAAATCAACATAATTTCGGGTAAAATACCCTACACGGCTATCAAAATACCTCCCTTGCATGGGTACTACAGGCAATAGAAGCATGGAACTATTAATTTCCATAGTCAACACCTGCCCTGCCCCGGATAAGCCAAAACCGGATCCCCCGAAACCTCCGCCACCGCCCTTAGTATACGTTTTTACAGTTTTAATCTCTACGTTTAAAGGATATGTTTTTATGCTAACGGTGTACGATTTATCCGATTGAAGGCTCCCGACCTGGAAGGCACTTTTAAAATTTGGGCCAAAATTCAAAACATCGTTATCTGTATTAAGAAAATTGGTAATTTCGATTACGGAGCCGGTGCTATCTTTTGTAAAAGCATTGATATCAAAAGCGGCAATTATAGGTTGTATATTTGAATTCAGAACTGCCCTGTACATGGACTGGGATGAATCTCTTGATACTTCATCGAAGGACATTTTTTTAAGGAACAGACGGTTATTCGGCCCTTTCTCAAATCGTATTACATTATTCCCGATCTGGTCTCCGGCATAGCCCAGAAACTGGTTCCTCATTCCGGCTGCGGCTTTGGACAACCGGTTCACTATTAAAATATCTCTACCCAAAATAGAATCACCGATCTCGAGATACCATTTGTCTTCCACCTTATGAACCTTGAATAATCCTTTACTCGTTATAGCTTTACTGGTAATAATGTCTTTATAGTTTTTTGGTCCGGACCTGCTTTGACTGAACAATCCGGGAGATAGTGTGATACTTGCATTAGCGGCTGGAATTGTGTCCCGTACAGGATTTGGTCTCCTGGACTGGGAAAAAGATGTGGAACTAAAAAGAAAGATTCCCAGTACTATCAGAAAAGGACTTTTGGCATCAGGTTTAAGCATTATCTCACAATTTAATCAATGAAAATATAAAACATAACAGTACGCTAAGCACTTAATTTGTGAACAGCTGAAAATATAATTAGTAAGTATATTGAAATTCGGCAAAAATTATTTTATCTTAACAGCCCCGTCTGTACCGTTCAAACAGGATGGAATGCTATTTGTATCGGAAATAATTACCAAAAGCACCGTCTTTACATCTTTAAGAAAAAATTAATTTTAATTCATTTGATTTTTTAAAAAAATTTTTCCTTAGAATTGTATGAGCAAAAACATCTTCACTATTATTTTTAAATTGTTTAAAAACTAAAAAAAACCATCATGGATTCAAAACCAATTGCGAATGTTAAGAGTAGTAGTGGTGCTACTTCTGTTCAACCAAGAAGATCAAGCAACGCTATCGCCTGGATTGCACCTGTTGGGTGCATAATTCTGGGATACATTATATGGCGTTTTGGCTTAGGGGCTCCCAGTAATTTTACCAATCCTGATCCTCATGGTGGGTTTTGGCCTAAACATCAGGGACCAAAAGGCGGATTAATAAAAATGTATGAAGGTGGGATAATTGTTCCTGTACTTATAGGATGTTTCCTGATAGTTCTTACATTTACGATTGAACGGTTACTTACTATTAGTAAAGCTACCGGTAAGGGAAATATAGCAGAATTCATTCGTAAGGTTCAATATCATCTGGCAAACAAAAATGTTGATGCAGCTTTAGGGGAATGTGACCGTCAGAAAGGTTCTGTTGGAAATGTTATGAAAGCAGGACTGCGCAAATACAAGGAAATGGTTTCTGATGCAGAACTCGATACTGAACAAAAGGTATCATCTATCCAAAAGGAAGTTGAAGAGGCGACGGCACTTGAATTGCCCATGCTGGAGAAAAACCTTGTATTTCTTTCCACCATGGCTTCCGTGGCTACCTTGCTAGGTTTGCTGGGTACGGTTATTGGGATGATCACTTCATTCTCCGCGCTTGGTGAAGAAGGTGGTGGCGATGCAGCAAGGGAACTCTCGAGAGGAATTTCTGAAGCTTTGTTCAATACGGCCCTTGGGATCGGTACGTCTGCTGTTGCCATTATCATGTATAACGTGTTTACTACTAGAATTGATGCCATAACGTATGGTATTGATGAAAGTGGGTTTACATTAACACAAAGCTTTGCTTCGTTATACAAATAAATCTATAAATACCTGTTTATGGATTTTGGCAATTGTTGAGTCTTAGTTACAAATTGAAATATTTAAATTATGCCAAAAGTTAAAATACCGCGAAAAAGTACCAGCGTAGACATGACGGCAATGTGTGATGTTGCCTTTCTCTTATTGTCCTTTTTCATTTTAACTACAAAGTTCAAGCCTTCGGATGCATTGACGGTGGTAACTCCAAATTCCGTTGCCAATAAGGTTGCTCCTCAATCTGATGCTGTTTTAATAACCATCGATAAAGATGGTAAAGTGTATTTTTCCATATCGGATGAAAACACGAAAGAGAAGCAGGTTATCATTGAAGAAATTAATAAAGCAAGAAGCCTGAATTTAACGCCAGCAGAAATTAACGGTTTTAAGCGCTCAGCTTCTTATGTCGGAGTTCCTTTCAATAAATTAAAATCTTACCTGGCGCTTAATTCTGACCAGGTAAAGAATCTTAAACAGGAAGGGATACCGGTGTTAGATACGCTTGACAACCAGCTGATCGAATGGATGAGGGCCGCGCAAACAGCGTTCCAGGGTACAAAGGTGAACTGGCTGGTTAAAGGGGATAATGCATCAAAATATCCATCCTTCCAGGGTGTGATAAAGGCCTTTAAAAATGTTAAGGAGATGAAGTTCTCCATGATCACAAATCCTGAGAACGTGCCACCCGGAACAGAGCTTTTCAGGCAGAATATGGCACGTGGTGCTGCAGCTTCGGGCGAGTAGCCGGGAATTATATTTTTAATTAGTAAATTTTTTGAGCCATGGCAGAAATAAATACTGGCGGGGGCGGAGGGCATAAAAAAGGTCCCGGCGTTAAGAAAAGTAAAAAACTTTCCACAAGGGTAGATCTTACACCAATGGTGGATCTCGGCTTCTTGCTGATTACCTTTTTCATTTTTACCACTACAATGAGCCAGCCTACGGCAATGAAGCTCTATCTTCCCCAGGACACAGACAACCCGGAAGAGCAGAATAAATTAAAGGCTTCCGGGGCGTTAACGCTTTTATTGGGAAAAAATGACAGGGTATATTATTATGAAGGTGAATTAGCGCCCGATGGAGCCAATTTCAAAAGCGCTTCATTTAAAGAGATCAGGGACGTTATTATCAATAAGAAAAAATCGACCATCCCGGCAGATTTCATGGTGATTATCAAACCAGATCCGGAATCAACGTACAAAAATGCAGTGGATGCCCTGGATGAAATGACCATTAATGACGTTAAGCGCTATGCAATGGTTGACATTTTTGATATTGAGAATAAATTGATAGCTGCAACAGAAGGTGGTGGCGGAAAATAAGCTGTTAATGTTTCTGTGGAATTTGTATGAATTTGAATCTTTATAAAAAGTCATTACAATGGAAGTAAATAAAATACTAACCGCCGATATCCTTGACATTATCTTTGAGGGTCGAAACAAGGATTACGGCGCTTATGATTTACGGAAAACCTATAATAAAAGGATGATCCGGGCAATGTTAGCCATGCTAGCCATTCTTATCCTGCTTTTTGTGGGGTATTTGGTAGCTAACAAAATTTCCGATAGCTCCAAGAATGAAGTGGTTGTTCAGGATGTACAATTGGAAGAGATAAAACAGGAAGAGAAAAAAGAAGAACCGCCTCCACCGCCGCCTCCGCCGAAGCCGGACCCTCCAAAGGTGGAGATCACCAAGTTTACTCCCCCAAAGATTGTCAAGGATGAGGAAGTAAAGGAGGATGAAAAGCCCCCTGAAGTTGAGAAACTGGAAGAGACGAAGATAGGCGTTATTAACCAGGAAGGTATTAAAGATGAAGGCATTGTAGCACCTCCTGTTAGCGATGCCGGTAAAGGTGTGATCGAGGCCCCTAAAAAGGACCTTACCAATTATGATGAGATCTTTACCAAAGTGGAAATAGAGTCTTCTTACCCTGGTGGACCAGGAGCATGGATGCGTTACCTGAATAAGACATTCAGGTATCCACAGGAAGCTCAGGAAAACGAAATACAGGGTACCGTAGTGGTGCAGTTTATCGTGAATAAAGAAGGTATGGTGAGTGATGTGGAAGCCGTAAGCGGTCCTACTAATGGTGGACTAAGAGATGAAGCCATCCGCGTTATTAAAAAGAGTGGTAAATGGGAGCCGGCTGTTCAGAATGGTCGTAAGGTTAAATCTTATAAAAAACAACCTATTACCTTTAAGTTAGAAGCAGAATAATTTTCAGATACCTGTTTAAAAAGATCCTCTCCATTTTGGAGGGGATTTTTTTTGCCTATAATGAAAGCGTCTGCAATTTTCCACAGGTATAATTAGGCTATTTTTGATAAAAGTTTTTTAGTATGCTGAATAGTTTATCGGGGTGGGATGATACGATTATTGCTCTGGCTACGCCACCCGGGATAGGTGCGATAGGCGTTATTCGTTTAAGTGGCAATGATGCTTTTAAAATTGCAGCTGCTTTGTTTCCTTCTAAAGATCTTCTCAAGCAGCCGTCTCATACCATTCATGTCGGTTTTTTGAAAGAGGAAAACATGGTGATTGATGAAGTGGTGGTAGCTCTTTTTAAAAATCCAACGTCATATACCGGGGAAAATGTGGTGGAGATATCCTGTCATGGTTCTCCTTATATTCATCAGCAGGTAATCGATGCCTGTATTGCTAAAGGTGCCAGACTGGCCAAGCCGGGAGAATTCACTCAACGTGCTTTTCTTCATGGGAAGTTAGACCTTACACAAGCCGAAGCGGTAGCGGACCTTATTTCAAGTAATACCAGCGCTTCTCATAAAAGCGCGCTACAAAATATTCGCGGTGGTTTTTCTCAAGTGCTACGAGATCTGCGGGAACAACTCATCCGTTTTTCAGCGCTGATTGAACTGGAACTGGATTTTTCACAGGAAGATGTTGAATTTGCCGACCGAACACAGCTCTATCAACTTGTAAAAGAAGCGGAGCTTAAAGTCTCTGGTCTTTTATATTCTTTTAAGCTGGGCAACGTTATTAAAAATGGTGTACAGGTGGCTATTGTTGGCAAGCCAAATGCGGGCAAATCTACGTTATTGAATACGCTTTTAAATGAGAACAGGGCTATTGTAAGCGAGATCGCGGGTACTACAAGGGATACTATTGAAGAGGTGATCAATATCTCCGGGATATTATTCCGGCTGGTGGATACTGCCGGCATCCGTGAGCATACCAGTGGCAGCATTGAAAGTATGGGAATAGAAAAAAGCCTGGAGAAAATAGAACAGTCTGATGTCGTTTTGTATTTGTTTGATGTGAATGATATGCCTCTGGAAGAAATGCAAGCTATCTCTTTAAAACTGGAGCGCGACGAACGCAAGTTTTTATTAGTGGGGAATAAATATGATTTGATGGATCATGTAGCGTCGAAGAACGAATTTCGAAATATCCCGGGTATCCTTTTTATCTCCGCGAAAATAAACCAGGGTGTTGATACATTAAAAGAACGATTGGTGGATATGGTGCTACAGGGAAAAGTGCAAACAGAAGATATTATTATTACGAATGCCCGTCATTATCATGCGTTGCAGGAAATGAACCTGTCGTTGCAGGATATTCAAAAAGCATTGGATAACAATATTCCCAGCGACCTGGTGGCATTGGACATTCGACGTTGCTTGCATTTTTTAGGAGAGATTACAGGAGAGATAACTAATGAGGATCAGCTGGATTATATTTTTAGTAAGTTTTGTATTGGGAAGTAA
>JBDSBP010000053.1:0-20829 GCA_039921525.1 Chitinophagaceae bacterium
CTCTGTACGTTTTCTTCTTTGCCGTCTGATTTGTTTTTTCTGTTCCATGCAAGTATTTTCTATTGATGACTTGCAAAGCTAATTCGGCTCAAAATGATATCAAAGGTGGTACTGACCGAATTATTACGTTGTACTAACGTCTTTATGCAGGTTGGAGGCTATTTGGGTTCTTAGCTGCTGTAAGGTTAACAAACGCCTGATCCTTTCCTTATCTACCCAATAAAGTATGGCCACTGCCACTAATAAAATGATAGAATAAAACCACCCTGTTTTCCAGAACTGCGGTTGAACTACAATTAACATTTTAGTGATGTTTCTGGATTCAATACCATCTCCGTTCACATCTCTTACTTTAAAAGTATAGGAGCCAGGTGGAAGGTAACTGTAAATCGCCTGGTGACGGTCATCTGCAAGTGTCCAGTCTGCATCAATTTTATCAAGCTGGTAATAGAATAATTTTTATTATTTCTCAGGAAGCTTAGCGTGCCAAAAGATATGCTGATAGAGTTTTTATTATATTCGAGGTTTATTTTATTTTGCTTTAAGAGTGAATCAACCAGCAGGGAATTATTCGCTATTTTAAAGTCAAGGATCTTTACATCTGGCGGCGGATCTTTCTGTACCATTTTTTCAGGATCAAAAACGAGAAAATTATGGTCGGTTGTAAATACCAGGTTATGACTGGGCAATGTAAAAGCGCCGGCTATATTAAATATATCATACCTGATACCATCACGCCGGTCATATAAAATGAAGATTTTTTTTTCATGGCTCATTCGGGTGAGGCCACTGATCATTCCCAGCCATTCATTACCATTTTTATCTCTTTGTAAACATTGTACGTCGTTGGAGGGCAGGCCATCCTGTGTGCTGATAGTGGTAATTTTATTTGTTCTGGTGTTCAGTACATCAACGGCTCCGTTGGTGATCATCAGGATGCCGTCGTTATATTGAAGAATGTCATTGGGAGCATCTTCCGACAAGCGACGACCGGGAGGGCCATTCTTTTTAAAGACGGTGGATTGTTGAGAAAGAGGATCAATTTTGTATAGCCCCTTGCCAAAAGTTGCCACCCAGATGAAACCATTTTTATCCGTAAGTAATTTCTGAATTCGCCCTGTTTTTATGAAAAGATGGTAACCTGCCTGAACATCAATATCTGCAGTGGTCGCCTCCCATTTTACGAGATGGCCCCCATGCGAGCCAAACCAGACATTCCCCTGCTTGTCTTCCGTTATCTGCCTGATAGTTCTCCCCTCGAAAATAGCCGGCATAAATATTTTGGAAGAACTATCCGAAGGGTCATACACAATAATTTTACCATCCTGTAAGCCCATCCAGATAAGGCCTGTAGAACGTTGCTCCAGCATGCACCATATAGACCAGCCGTCTTTTACCACCTATACCCTGATATCCCTACACGCCCATCCCGGTGGCGTGGGGATGATAGTATGAGAGCGTATAAATGTATTACTGATGGTATCAAGTACAAACAATCCATGTACTCCCATAGAAAATATCAGCTTCCCGGCCCTGGTTTCGAAAATCTCTTAACGGTATAGATAGTGGAGATGGCATCCGATTTTATCGATATTTCTTTATAAATAAATGTATGTGTATTGAAGATACCCACTTTATTATCGGCCGTAGATACCCATAGATTATTTCGTGCATCCCCGTACACTTCCGCAATATTATCGGAAGGAACAGTGGCGGGATTGTTAGTTTCATGCTTAAAGGTCGTGAATTTATGCCCATCATATTTGTGTAAACCATTAATGGTTGCCAGCCAGATAAAACCCTGCTGATCCTGCACCAGGTTGTTAACATAATTTGAAGCCAGCCCATTACCTGTATTGTACCGCGAAAAAACGTATTGTTTTCCCTGCTGTGCTAAAAGGGAACAGGCAAACAGTATGATGAATATCAAAAACAGAATGTGTTTTCCCAAAAGCGTATGCTTTGAATAATTCAAATATAAGTATCGAAAATGATAAAATAGGAATCAATTACGAATTACGAATTACGATTACGGGGTTTCAGTTTGTGCAGAATTTCTCCATTATTCACAATTCGTAATTCCTGATTGAATAAGACATTTTAGATTCATTCTTAATCAATTTATTGCAATACCGGTAACCGGCGGTTTTCCATACTTCGTTTTTATTGGGATGATGAAGCAGCATCTTCGGTGGAAATACCAGTGGGTGACTTTTTTGGTATGGCATGGGGTGTGTACGCACTACTGAAATTAAGGACAAGAAACCGTTCCCTTTCAGACATTCCTTAACGCTGTGAAATATATTTGTTACACAGAGATACAACAGAATACTTCATGACTTGTCAAAGCAGAATTAATTACAAACTATAAAATGTTGAGTGTTTAAAGCTGAGAGCCGAGAGCCGATAGCTGACAGCCATCAGCTGTCTACAGAATCGGCCTGATATTGTAGGTACCTGTGTTCTTGAATTTAAAGAAGTAGATCATTAGAATTTCTACTTCCCAGAACAGGCTTTTAAGGGTTTTTTTGTGTTGCATAAAAGGGTTGGTTTATGAGTTCAAATATAATTTTTCAATGTTCTTTTATCATTGCTGAAAGTAACGAATTGGCGAAAACAGCGTATGAGGTGTAGATTTCGTTAATGCCAGGTATTTTTTCAGGTGGTTTGAATAGGCACCTGGATTACGTAAATGCAGTTTTCTTTTGACTGGCAAAATAAATAGCCTGATAACAAGCGCCAGCAAGTCAAGTGATCCTGCGACCAGCAAAGCATTGTTGGTGATATAGTTAGAAAACACCACTAATAATGCAGTTACGGTTAAAAGGATATAATAGGTAGCCCGAAGAGCAACCTGCCGTTGCTTCACCAGCCATTTTTTTATTGGAGCCGTAGATGGAAGCTGAACGCTTTTTTGTATGCTGCCAATAGCCTGAACAAATAGGATGGGTTGGTTATTTACAAATCCATACATCATCATGTTAAGGATCTGGATCATATTCAGAATCCCTGGCAGGTGATTCATCACTAATGTATTATTTGAACGTAGCAGCTTTTCCATGAAATACCCTTCCTTTGTTTTTTTTTTAATTTTTACTTGTACAAAAGTATATCCTGGTACACGGGATATAAACAGGAAGTAGCATGAACTGAAGGAAACGGGGCATGAGATGGAATAATAAGGATAACTTTAAAGGTATTAGGGTAACTGCTCGTAATTTATCAACATAAAAACATATAATCGCAATGGGCATTTTAAAGATCACACTATTTGTTGCGTCATGGTTCATTTTCTGTGCAAAAGAACAGGTATCCTATGTACAAGGTGGAGGTGCAGACACATCTGGATTGCGCGTGCTTACGTACAATATTCACCATGCCAATCCGCCGTCAAAGCCTGATTATATTGACGTGGATGCTATTACAAAAGTTATTAATCAGCAGCAAGCTGACCTGGTGGCCTTGCAGGAAATCGATGTGCATACAACCCGTTCCGGCGTAACCCTCCATGAGTCGGAATACATTGCAGCTAAAACAGGCATGTTTTCTTACTTTGCCAAATCAATTGATTATGGTGGGGGCGGGTATGGAATCGCCATTCTTTCAAAATATCCAATAACCGCTATGAAAAAATTCGCCCTGCCAACAATTGAAAGTACAAAAGGGGAGCCCAGGATACTTGCCACTGCAGAGATCACCTTGCCAGGAAATAAAAAGATTCTTTTTGCCTGCACGCACCTGGACGCGCTCCGCACAGATTCCAACAGGGTAATGCAGATTAATAAGATACTGGAAATATTAAAGCCGGAAAAACTACCGGTAATTCTTGCCGGGGATCTGAATGCCGATCCTGGCTCTTCAACTATTGGAATATTAGATAGTCATTTTACAAGAACCTGCATAACTGCGGACTGCCCTTTTACTATTCCACAGGATAAGCCGCGGAAAACAATTGATTTTATTAGCTTCGCCCCAAAAGAAAAATTTACGGTGTTATTGCATAAAGCTATCGACGAAAAATATGCGTCGGATCATTTGCCGGTGTTTGCCATTTTAAAATTGAAATAGGGCGCCCGTGTAACCTTGTTAGGATCTAATCAAAAGATCAAGTGGTGCATAATAGAAATTAAATGACAAATAAATCTTCCATCGACGATCTCCCGACATCCACCGTGCAAAGAAGCCTGGGTATTTAACATTGCTGGTTGAAACAACTTTAAAGATTGAACCTTAAACGTTAAGGGTACCTACTTTTCCGGCTTTATATCCGGCAGCGGCATAATAAAGAATATACACGTAACAGGGTAACATACAGATAAGAAAAGAAAGATGATTGGAAAGATGCATTTTATCTTTTAGCGAAGCATACAACAAGGGAATGAGGGCACCCCCAACAATTCCCATAACTAACAGGGCCGCGCCAATCTTGATAAATTTGCCCAGGCCGTCTATAGCCAATGGAAAAATGGATGGCCACATTAATGCATTCGCCAGTCCGAGTAGCGCTATGAAAGTAATGGCAACATAACCGGTTGTAACAAACACGCAGATGGTGAAGACAATACCAAGAAGTGCTGAAATAAGCAGTGCTTTCTGCTGCGAGATATATTTAGGCATGGTGACAATACCTATGAGGTACCCAACCAGCATCGCGGTAAGCGTAAAGGTGGTAAAGTATTTTGTTTTATCCAGCGTCATACCCATCGCTTTTCCATAAGTGCCAATGGCATCGCCAGCCATTACTTCTGCCCCTACATATACAAAAATGCATAACACCCCTAAGAGCAGGTGCGGAAACTGGAAGATACTGGTCTTGGTTTTTCCAATAGAAGCTTCCACCGATTCATTATCTGTATCTATTTCCGGAAGGGTAGACCGCTTGATTAAAATGGCTACCGCTATCAAAACTATTCCCATAATAATATAAGGCGTTACCACGCGGGAGGCCAGATCATCCAGTAACTGCGCTTTTACAACAGCATCGGAGGTGGTGTTGATATTTGCTTCGATTTGAGTTGCATTCTTCAGCACGATGGCGCTCAGGATAAGCGGGCTGATAATCCCTGCCACTTTATTACAAATACCCATGATACTGATTCTCCGGGCTGCACTTTCAATAGGCCCTAAAATACTGATATAGGGATTTACTGATGTTTGCAATAAAGCCATTCCCGCAAATTGAATAAACAAACCAGTGAGGAAAAGCGGAAAGCTCCTGATATTGGCGGCTGGTATAAAAACAAATGACCCAATCGCCATAATCACCAGGCTAAGCGCCAGGCCGTTTTTAAATCCGGCGCTCTTTATAATCCTGGAAGAAGGTATCGCCAGGAAAAAGTAAGCAATATAGGAGGCAAAGGTTACAAAGAAGGCCTGGATATCATTATCCAGCTGGCAGGCAAGCTTCAAAAAAGGAATAAGGGTGCCATTTAACCAGGTAACAAAACCCATACTAAAAAAAAGAACCCCTATTATGAAAATTGCGCCGGTATTGCTGCTTGACTTAGCTGCCGGCATAGGGATAGATTTTACTTGTGTCATACAGGTTTTTATTTAGTTGGTGCAAAATACTACTTTGAGAATGTATTACCATTCAAATTTTTTACACAAACGATTGTTTCAATTTATAATACTGGGAAACGGGCAGGAAAGGGCAGCAGCGGGTGACTTTAGGGGTGTAACCAGGTGAAAGTCACGTTTGTAAAAAATCCAGCAGGTACGATAAAAATATCATACCTGCTGGATCACAAAAACATCACGACAATTATAGTCAGAGATTGATTTATAGCCTGTCCCTCACCCAAAATCGATAAGGTCTGCTTTTGAAGTGCAGGCACCACAGATTCGGGGCTAACCAAAAAGAGGGTTCTACCTGCGAGGTCTTTGAGACCTACAAGTTCTTGAATGAGGAGTCAACCTGTATTTCAGACCTGGTAGGTCTTGAAGACCTCACAGGTCGAATCCTCTTTCTGTTTTTAGTCAGCCTGAAATAACACCTTGCCGCTCGTCAACGACATTAAGTGTTTATCGAACATTACACCCTAATTCAAATTAAAGTTTTTTTAATATAAACACTGTCCTATTGGTAAAATGAATAATACCTGCTGCATCTGCTGCGTTCTTTATTGGGCTTCTTTTCACCTAAAGGCTTTTTTTCTTCCAGTATTATTTTCTTTTCTTCAACTATTTGTTTCACTACAGGTTTCTTTTTTACAAGGCTGATCGGGATTCCTACAGAAACGTTCAACCCGGAAACGGAGGAGTTTAAGGTGGTTATAGTGGATTTACCGCCTGATGAAGTAGATACCGTACGAGAATCCAGGTTACCAATTCCTTTGAGATATTGTATGCCTATTATAAATCTTTTGTCTAAGGTGCTATTGCCAAATTCAAAACCAACACCCGCGGTTACGGCTGAATTGTAATTACCGGCCATATAAGTAACGCTGGTTTTATTGCCTTGCACCTGGGTGCGTACGTCTGTTTTAACCGCAGGAATAAATGCCATCCCTGCGGATGGTTGAATGCTGACATACCAACCCTTATCAACAGTGGCCTGTTTGGCTGATGAAGAAGTATTCGTCAAGCTCCGATATCTGGAACAATAACCGCCACAACGGCTTTGACTATACGTTTTTGGCTGCGAAACCACAGCGGATTTTGCAGATGAAGTGCTCGTTTTTCTAAAATAGAGCGGCTTGGTACTTATCTGGTATCCACCTTCCAAACGAAGTTGCATCTTTCCGGTGGATACACTGGTGATATTCATTCCTGATGCAGGATCATCCAAATTCACTGCCACTGTGGATCGGCTGGTGGCTATGCCTACATAAGGCCCGCCTGATTTTTTAAATGAATAGTCCAATCGAACACCCAGCCTCGGCGCCAGTTGCTTGTCTTTCGGGATAAAAGAAGCCATGTTGTTGTAACTGAGAAATGTTTTGGAGGCTTCATGACCAAATTGAGGAAGAAGAGTAAATTTTTGTGCATTAGAGGTGTAGCTAAAAACTATGCACAGCAAGATTGGTAGAGCTGAATTTTTCATAATAATTAATTTTGGATTACCCTCAATTTAAAATATTTTATACAAATAAAAAAAAGAATTGTATAAATGGTTAAAAGTAGTATATCCGGTCCTTCGCAGGTTTTACAGATTCAAATGCCCGGTATTCTAATAAGATAAATAATTACACTTAATAACTTCTAACGGGAAGCCAATATCAATTGGTTAAGAAATTCACTTCACTCATCCTTTTTATTTTATTTGATTTTTATCAAATCTATTCCTTTCAAAATGATTCTACATTTATGATGAGAAAGGCAAAAAACATTTTTTTTTAATCTTACCCCGATATTCCACAAACCTTAGGCGCATGACGATTAATATAACGGTGCTGGCCAGGGTTTAATTACAATCATAATTTTTATAAAAAATTATCATGAAATCATTCGTTTTCATCATGACCTTGTCATGCTGTCTTTTTTTTATACAGGCAATAGCACAAGATACTGGCATTACCAAAACACGGCAATTACCCGAAAAATATTTTGAAGAAGTTGATAACAAATTAACTGCGTTCAATAAACATTCGCAGGAATATACACGGTCTGTGATCAACAGGATAATGAAGCAGGAAGAGAAAATGCAACATAAAATGTCAAAAGAAGATGCTTCATTAGCAAAAAAAATCTTCGCCTATTCAATCGATTCACTACAAAAATTAAAAATGCTGGTCATGGGTAAAATAAAACATTTAAGTGACCAATTGAGTGGTGATTATTTTCCATATTTAGATACACTAAAACAATCACTGGCTTTTTTAAAAGGCATAAAGTCTATGGCTGACAGGGTGGAGAGTATTCAAAGCCAGGCAAATTCATCCTTAAAACTAATAGACGATGTAGAAACTAATTTAAAAACTATTGAGAATTTGGACATATATATCAAGCAACGTGAGCAAGTCTTAAGAAAGTATATAAATAAGTTTCCACAGTTGGCAAACAATATAAAAAAGATAAGTAAGGAGGCTTATTACTACCAGGCACAAATAAACGAATATAAATTATTGTTGAAACATCCTGATAAAATGGAAACGGTTATGTTGAGTTTGGTGCAAAAAACAGCTGTCTTTCCCGCATTCATACAAAAAAATTCACAGCTATCCAGACTATTCGCACCGCAGGCTTCATTTTCCGGCATGAAGAATTCCCAATCTATACCTGTTATCAATGGACTTGCAACACGAGCCTCCCTGCAAAATTTTATACAGGGAAATAGTTCTTCCAATAATCCTGTTCAGTTAATTCAGCAGATACAACAGCAGTTATTAAATACCGGGTCTCAGCGGGAACAATTAATAACATCGCTGAACGATATCGGCGGAATGAAAACTAATACTATCCCCGATTTCAAACCCAATAGCCAACGAACAAAAACATTCTGGAAAAGAGTGGAGTACGGAACAGACTTTCAATTTGGCAAACGTGTGAATTTTATTCCGGCCACCAGTACTGTGTCTTTAAAGCTTGGATATAAATTCAATGACAAAAGTACGGCAGGAGTAGGCGCTCAGTATATCATGGGTTTAGGGCAGGGCTGGAATGATGCCAGGTTGTCTCACCAGGGATTAGGGGTACGAACCTATTTTAAATGGAAACTAAAAAAAGGTCTGGACGTACAGGGTGGCCTCGAATGTAATTACATGCTGCAATTTAAAAATATAGAGGAACTAAAAAATATAAGTGCCTGGCAGCAGAGTGCGCTGGTAGGATTAAGTAAAAGCTATGCAATCGGGAAAAAAATAAAAGGCAATGTCCAGGTGTTGTTTGATTGCCTGTACAAAAATCATATACCCGCCATTCAACCGATTGTTTTCAGATTTGGCTATGGACGTTAGTAAAACATTTCAACAAAATATAGTATGAAAAAATTATTTATTATTTTATTGGTAATAAGCCTTGCTAATAATGCAATAGCACAGGTGAACCTGCAAACGGGCAGTGCCACGTTTAGTTTGCCGATGTTTAACTGGCAGGATGACAAGAGCCGACTCAATGCAATAGTTGAATTGAACTATAACTCAGGCAATGGATTAAAAGTAAATGAAGTTGCCAGTAATGTAGGCCAGGGTTGGCGGCTGATAGCCGGTGGAGTGATATCAAGGATGCAGGTTGGCGAGCCAGACGATCAGAGACCAAGAGATGTTGCCGATTTAACAAAATATCCTCCCGGCTATTTATACGATTCCTCATCTCCTTATGATGGCTGCCCGGTCGCTTTAACCAGGTATCCTATTTACAAAGACAAAAATCATTTATATAAACAACATAACTCGGTAGCTGCTGACCGTGAACTGGATCGTTTTTCTTTTCAGTTTAATGGCAAATCCGGAATATTTGTGCTCAGCAAAAATTATTATGAAGAAGGTTTTTTTCTTGGTGATAATAATATGATGGTTCATTTTGAGAGAGATGAATCAATGATTAACCAGGGTGTAAGAACTACCATTAGCGCATTTTATATTACTGACGAAAATGGGTTGATCTATAAGTTTTCAGAACACGAATTAACCAGGGTATTAAAAGTAAGTTATTGCAACCCCGATTTACAGATAGCATATACTCAGCCCACATTTAAAGATGGAAATGTATACCATGAGGCTTCCTTTGAAGATCCAACGGTTGTTAATCCTTACATTATAAATAGCTGGTATCTGACCGAGATTTCGGATCCCTTAACGACCAGGAAAATAACATTCCATTATCCGTATTTGAGAAACATCGATGCGCCTTCCGGTACCACTTTTTCTTTTTACCGGGAAAAGAACTATTCTATTATTTCACGTGCAAGATCTGTTACGACAACTCCCGCCTTAGGATCCATCGACTTCCCGGATAATCATCATGTAGTATTAAATTATGGCAAACAGAGGGTGGACCTGCCAGGAGACCTGGCTATTGCGTCAATTGATATTACCTATAGGAACAGGTTCCTGGCTAAATATGAGTTAAGTACCAGTTATTTTATGCTAAACCGTTATGGTACTCCCTATAGTGATTATCAAAAGCAAGTGGCCAGGTTATGTTTACAGTCGGTAAGGAAAACAGGCGTTGATCTAAAAGCGGATGAGCCCCCTTATTTGTTTGATTATTATCTTGGCTCGGGTGAGCCTGACGATTTTATCCCACCACCGTTCTATCATCTCAAAGATATATGGGGTTATTATAATGGTAACAACGCTATTACTTACGAGAACAGCATAAACAGTAGCAATACACCCATTGATTTTACCAAACCTTTATCCGACTTGCAAAATAATGATATCATAGGCTTATGTTTTATAACGTATGGTGACAATGCGGTTGTCCAAAATTCAAAACCAGGCTACGCTAAAAATGGATTATTAAAGAGAATTACTTATCCAACAGGAGGTTCTTTAAATTATGAATATTTACAAAATGAAGCCTTTTTAGAAGATCAGAATAAAATTGTCGGCGGTGTGCATGTTTCCAGCACAAAGGTTACCGATGGAGGATACTCCAACGGTTGTGACAATCCAATGCTTACATATTACAACTTCAGCACAGATTCAACAAATTCCAGGTCTTCTTTATGGGCATTGGAAAAGCCCTTGAACTCGATAGTGACGAGCTCACATTATTCACCAGAAGATAAATATTTTTATTACAGGCCGGTTTTATCATTTGGCTGCGACTATCATTTTCAATACCCGGGAATTCTTTCTCGCGAACAGGGTATAAGTTTAACCTCCACGCAACAGTTTTTAATGACGCTTTCTAAAGTTTTAGATGTTGTGGGTGGCATACTAACAATAGTAGATGCCGTAAGCTTATGCGTTTCAGCAACACCTGCCGCCATTGTTGCGGTAATACTTGATGCAATTGCCAGTATAACCGCCATAGCCATCACATGTACTGCCAGTCTTGGCAAAGATGAAACCCAGCATATTTATTATGACTCAGATATATATGGATCAAACCCTTTGCCTGCGCAGTTTAAAAGGGTGGAGGTTAAAGAAGGCCCGGGTGGAAACGGTAAATCAGTTATTGAATTTACAAGCTCAGATGTTTATGCCATCTGGGAACAGCGCAATATTGCTTTATCCACGAAGCAACGATTTGCTTACTGGGCTTATGGTTTGGTAAAGAAAAAAACGGTGTTTGATTCCACAGGATCTATTGTTAGTCAAACAGAAAATGAATACGATTTTACCAAATCCAAAAGAACTATCTATCATCACTTTACTAGGGATGGGCGTTTTGCATCCTGCAAATGTTTGGTAATAAAAACTTCATCGCAGCGCAGTACAAATTGGGAAGATCCGAGAGTTTATAAGGCGCCCGGATCATATCTCACAAGCAGCGATGATAATGCAGGATTGCAGGTGGAAATTTACCAGGCGTATACAGGGCGCGTAGAACTAAAAAAGACTTACGATAGGGTATTCAAGGCCGGTAGTTTGGCAGACTTCCTGGAAACAACTGCTGTATATTCTTATAATGAGAATAACTACCAGGTCAGCGATATAGTAATTACTCAAAGTAATGGTGATCAAACTAAAAAAACGATTGCATACAGTGGGGACTACAATACCGGAATTTTGGCCACGCTAAGTCTCCAACACATAATTACCATCCCTGTTTCCACAACAACATCCATTCTAAGAAAGGGAACATCGGATTGGAGATATCTTGGAGAAACCTCTACAGAGTTTATAACTGTAGGCAATGGGGATATAAAGCCATCTAAAATAGTGGAAAGGCGTTTTAATCAGCCTCAATCTATTTTATATTATTCTTTTTACAATGATAACTATCAATCCTCGCATCTGAGTAATTATAAAACAACTCAAACGTTCACGTATGATGCAACAGGTAATTTAACAGGAGTAAAGGATGAAGGCAATCGTACGGTAAGCAATATTTATGATTATGATGATAAATATGTTGTGGCTTCCGTTATTAATGCTGATCCCAACCTCGATAAGCCCGCCTATACAAGTTTTGAAACGGAGAGTTTAGGAGGGTGGCTAGTAAACGGTTCAGCTAATTTCGTAAGCAATAATTCAGTTACGGGTAAAAGGTCTTTTAATTTATCTTCTTCCAATAATTTATCTGCCGGTATTAATAGCGACAAGCCATATATTTTATCCTTTTGGACCAGCAATAATAGTGTTACGGTGGGCAGTAATGCCACTTTAAAAAAATCTGCACCGGTTGTCAATGGATTTACCTTTTATGAATACATAGTTCCACAAGGTGTTTCCCGTGTTGCCATCAGCGGCAATGCAACAATTGATGAATTAAGATTATATCCACAATCGTCGAGAATGAGAACAGTAGCGTATGATCCGTTAATTGGTAAAATAGCGGAATGTGATGAAAACAACCGGGTTACATACTACGAATACGACAATTTAGCCAGGTTATGGATTATAAAAGATGAGAACCGGAACATTCTTAAAATGTATGAATATAATTATGCAATATCGTCATCCCCATGCACAGCTACTTATACCAGTAATGCTATTTAAGAAATTTTTACGAAAAATAACTGCACAATTGGAAACAGGGGTAGCCAGGTAATTTATACAATTGCGGCAAATAAATATACATCTTCCATCAGCCAGGCGGATGCCGACAGGCAGGCAGAATATGAACTAAATACAGCTGCGCAGGCTTATGCCAATGTAAACGGGAAGTGCATTAAACTATATTACAATGTTGCTAAGTCACAACTCTATAAAAAGCAGGGGTGCGATATAGGATATGCGGGTACAGCCATATCTTATAATGTGCCTGTGGGTAAATATATATCACCATTAAGCCAGGCGCTCACTGACCAGATGGCTCAAACGGAGATAGATGCCAATGGACAGGCATTTGCCAATGCCCAGGGAATTGCGTCTTGTGTGATAGACGCTACGCCAGTTTGGATAGGCACAGGTTTAGAACAATGCAAGGACGGTCATAAGATGGTGCAGGTTAAAGATGAAAACCCTAACAGTTCTTCGCGTAATCAAACACAATGGGTAGATACAGGCGTTGATGCAACATGCCCATTTCAGCAAAATAATATACGAATAGAAAACAACACTTCGAACAGGGTGTATCTTACTTTTACCAATTCGGCCAGTGAGCTATTTAACACTTCAGCTAATGCCCGGTCGGTTAACTATATTCTGTTATCACCCGGTACTTATACAATAAGATTTAACGGTTCTGGCGGCAACCAGGTACACACTGGCGGATGTTCGTTTTCATACAGAGATATTATGCCTTTTGTCGTTAACGATGTACTTGTAAACTCAGCCTGCACAACAGTATCAATTAGCGATAATTTTTAATGAAAGATTTGTTTATATGAAACCTATACTTTTTTTATACAGAACACTAATTGCTTTAACAAGCCTGCTGGGTACTATCGCCAGCGGCCATGCGCAGTTTCATTTGATAAAAGACACAAGTAATTTAATAAATAAGGATTTTAATTTTAATTACATTCGTGAATTTACAACATTGGTATCCGGAATAACCAATTCGGGAACCATCGATAGCCTGCCTATGGGTCAAAAACTTCAAACAACTACCTACCTCGATGGGCTGGCCAGGCCCATTCAGAAAATCAGCCATGAAACAGCTACTCCCGATCCTTCTCAGCAGAATAATTTGTGGGGTGATGTGATTCAGTTTATAAAATATGATGCCCTGGGCAGACAGCCGATCCAATACTTGCCGTATACTTCCACAACTGAATCGGGAAGATATAAATCAGCGCCTTTAACGGAGCAGCCAGCCTATTACACTAATGTTTATAACGAAAACTCGGCTTACAATTTATCAACGTATGATAATAGTCCATTAAACAGGGTTGTAAACGTAAAAAGTTCAGGAACTTCCTGGGCGAATAGCCGGGGCAAATCGGTGACATACGGTCTGAATGATTCTACCGATAATGTTCAAGTATTTAACATCGGTTACTCCCCTGGTGATATCCCCTATAGTTCTGGCGTTTATCCCACCAGGAGTTTATTTAAAAATACGCAATCAGATGAACGTGGTAAGCAAGTTATTGAATACGTAAATGTAGCCGGCCAGTTAATTCTTAAGAAAATTCAACTGGATGATGATCCGTCGCCGGCCCATTTGGGTTGGATCTGCACGTATAGTATATATGATGATTTTGGTTTGTTACGTTATCGCATACAGCCGGAAGGAGTTAAATACCTGGATGCCAACGGCTGGTCGTTTTCAGGTGTAAACGGACAACAAGTGTTAAATGAATTTTGCTTCCGGTATGAATTTGATGAAAAGGGACGAAACACGTTGAAAAAAGCACCTGGCGCAAAAGAATTATTAATGGTGTATGATCGGCGTGATCGTGTAGTATTTATGCAGGATGGAAACCAGCGTGTTAAATCACCCCGTGAATGGACCGCTAACGTATATGATGAGTTAGACAGGTTAACTCTTACAACAATCTACCGGACGGGCAAATCTGCTTCAAATCTTCCACCTGATATCACCGATGATCTTAATGATGCATCAAAAAGTATCTTAATAAAATACAATTTTTATGATGATTATAACTTTAGCGACGTAAAATCTTTCCAACCTGATTTCGATAACAGTGCTGCCTATATAACGGGTGATCCGATTGTAAAAACGTCGCGCACCATCAGTATGATCACTGGTACCAAAGTGAGAATACTTGGTATGGATAAATTTTTAACAACAACCATTTATTACGATGAAAAAGGGAGGCCCATACAAACCATTGCAGATAATATAAAAAGCGGTCAGGATTTTACAACTCATCAATACCAGTTTGATGGAAGACTTCTCAGTATCAACACGAAACATTCTACAGCCAACACAGGATACAGTAGTTACAGTATACTAACCAAAAACCTTTTTGATAAGATAGGTAGGATAACCGGCATCCGAAAGAAATATGGTACGAACGATTTTAAAACCATTGCTACCTATGATTTTGACGATATGGGAAGGTTAAAAACTAAACACCTGGATCCAGGTTTTACAGGCTCTGGAAAAAACGAACTTGAATCGCTTGCTTATACTTATAATATTCACAATGAAATTACCGGTATCAATAAGGATTATGCACTCAAGACACCGGGTAAATATAATAAATGGGGAAACTTCTTTGGTTTATACCTTGGATTTGATAATAAGGATCAAATATTTGGGACTGCCCAACTAGATGGCCACGTGACTGGTGCTCTCTGGACCACGCAGGGTGATGATGCCCAACGCAAATATGATTTTTCCTATGATAATGCAGGGCGGCTTACCAGCGCACTTTTTAATGAAAGGCAAAAGTCCGGTGATAATTGGAGTAACGCAAAGATGGATTTTTCTGTTTCGGGCAGCAAAGGAAAGATAACGTATGACCTGAATGGTAACCTGTTGACGATGCTTCAAAAAGGAGTAGTGCCTGGTAGCCAAACGGCAGTAAATATCGACGACCTGTATTATGCTTATGCCAACTTAAGCAACAAACTGATGCGTGTTACCGATAACTGTAAGCTTGACGAGGCCAATGGTAAAGCAGGAGATTTTGCAGACGGCGGTAACACTAACAGTGATGACTATGTGTATGATGATAATGGCAACCTTGTGATTGATTTGAACAAGAAGGCTGATGGCATTCGTTATAACTTTTTAGATAAACCGGAAGAAGTGCATATAACCGGCAAAGGCACCATCCGGTTCATTTATGACGCAAATGGCAACAAGCTTCAAAAAATTTTTACACCTGAAGGAAGCTCGACTGCTACCACCACAACTTACATAAATGAATTTATTTACGAGGGAGACAGCCTGCAATATATCAACTTTGAAGAAGGCAGGATAAGAGTCGTGCAGGCTGTAAATCAAAATAACGGGTTTGATCTTTTAGCTATTGACGGCAATATGGATCTTCGCGGCGGCAAGCGTGGCGCTTATGACTTTTTCATAAGAGACTACCAGGGCAATGTGCGTGTGCTTGTAACAGAAGAAACGCATCTTGGCAGTAATTCCTGTACCATGGAAATCCAGCGTGCTGCTAACGAGGAACCCATATTCGGCCAGGTCGATGCCAATGGTAAACCGACTGCTGAAAATGAAGTCTCGGCAAGGTTTCCATCTGCAAGCATTCCCGGGAAGGGCATCGGTGAAGGCTGGCAAAATAGTAACATCGGTAATTATGTAAGTCGCATTGGAAACCTTGCCGGCAAAAAGGTCGGACCCAATACGCTGCTGAAAGTGATGGCCGGTGACCAGGTAAGCGCCACAACTATTTATTATTACCAGGAGGCTGTAATAAATAATAATAGTGGTTCATCGTTTTTAGCCAACCTGCTGGTATCATTGGGGCAAGCTATTTCTGGCAGCAGTATTACATCCGGCATATTAAAAAGTACGGCGTCTGGTATTACAGCTCAATTGAATACCAGTGTGCCCTTTGCTGCCTTTACCGATCCGGATGCAGCCAAAACCTCCGTTGATAATCCCAAAGCCTGTTTATCGGTCCTATTTTTTGATGAACGTTTTAATTTCGTTAGTGAAGGCAGTGCTTCGGTACAAGTGTCGCAGGCAGGGGATGGGGCGCCTGCCCTGGTGCTGGCAAATATTAAAGCACCGAAGAATGGATACGCTTATGTGTATGTTAGTAATGCTAGCGATGAGATGGTATATTTTGATAACATGCAGGTAACGAATAATCATGGTCAGATTGTTGAAGAGAATCATTACTATCCTTTTGGGTTAAGAATAGCTTCCCTCAGCAGCCGTAAAATGGCTGATCCCAATGAAGGTCGTACTGGTAACAAACACTTATATAACGATAAAGAGCTGATCGATGATGCCGGTTTAAACTGGTACGATTACGGGTTTAGAAATTACGATCCGCAGACTGGCAGGTTTCCGCAATTGGATCCGTTGACGGATGATTATCCTTTTTTAACGCCGTATCAGTATGCAAGTAATGATCCGATTACGAATATTGATTTGGATGGTTTGGAAGGGGTGATATCGACAACCGCAGGAACAGCAAAGGTGTTGGCTCCGGTTACAGTGATAGGAAGGATGCCCGGTTCTGTTGCCAGTGCAAGTAATGCAGTTTTAAATGCTGGTGTTCGCGTTGGATTGGATGGAGTTAATATGTTAACTTCACAATCAATTAGTCAAGCTGAATTCCGAAATAGACAGGCAACAGTAACTGGAATATCTGAAAGACAAATGCGAGGATACAACTGGTGGCATGATGCGAAGGAACTGGATTTTACGGGGCGCATATCTATTTTAGATGGTTTTATTAACCCGGTTTATAGAACTTTACAACAAATATCAGCCAAGGCTACGGGACAATCAATAATTCGTAATTTAGATGGAACTCGGGCTGGTTATTCAAGTTCCAGAAGTCAGAGCGATGTGAAGCAAAGAGTGTTTGATTTTGTTCAAACGGGTTCGGTTTTTATTGGGCCAGCATATGGTGGAACGCGAGCAACTGCCGCAGCTGTTGATGGGGGAGAGACATTTTTTGAAAGTGCTTCGTACTCATCAAAGGTTGCAAGACAGATGGGTAAAGCAGATGACATATTCAATGCATTTCCGAAAAGTGTTGATGGTTTTGCGACTAAGTTTGGACAATGGTCAACGAAAGTTGGAGCAGACGGAAAAACTTACCAGTGGTTAGAAATGGGTGGCAGTTACGGCGGTAGGATGGGAAAGTTTGAATATATCAAGGACGCAAACGGAGTAATTAATCACAGATTTTTTAATGTACCAAGAGTGCCTTAATTTATGGAGAGCATTTCAAACTATTTAGACTTTATTAAATTAAAAGGAAGACCCGTATTAGAAGTAAATCCGGGAAGCGATGAAATCGCATTAACTGTTGAAGATGCTTTACACGGCTTAGAATTATTGAAAATTAGCCATACTGAAATATTTGGTGGTGATGTATATTCAGAAGATAATGGATTACTTATTTATGCGTACCAGCTTTGGGGAGCGAAATATCATTACCTGAATTGGTATTGCGATAGAATGGACAATGAAAGAGAAGACGATTATTTGAAAAGGAGCTATGAGATTGCAAGTGAAGGGATTAGTAATGCGAGCAAAACAGCAGAGCAACTTAAAAAGAAATGTTTTTTTGTATTAGTAACAGGATGGATCTATTCGGCTCAATGAGTGGGTTTGTTATTTAGCAAAAGCTTTTTTGTTTTTGTAAAAAAAACAATGAAAAACATAAGAATAGAATACGTGGGAGATATAAACTATGATTATCCATATTTGGAAGTTTTTTTAAATGGAAGCGTCAATCCTTTCTTAGACATTGGTATTACAAAGGAGAAGACATTGTCTTTTAAATTGTATATCTCCAAAAATGATATTCTAATGAATTTTGAGGACTGGGAGTACATACTTTCTTCTGCAAAAGAGTTTTTGCCAGAAGCTTTCAAAAATGAAGATGATTTTTTAAAATTTACCGGTCCAAGAATTTGATGAAAAATTTAGAGAGACAATTGAGACAATTTAGTCTACTTGTTCAAACATGTTTTGAATGTTCTATGGGGATGTAATTTGCATTGTGTAGTTATGAATTGAATACCTGTTTTATTAATGGCATTAAAAATTTGAGAGGGTTCCTTATTGACGCTCAATTTAGAAGCGCTAGAAATATTTGCATAGTAATTAGGATCAAGGGAATTAGGAGTCGCCAAATATAAATTTGATTACTGATGAATAATTTAAATGAAATAGAAATAGTAATATTAGAAGGGGTTGCTAATAAATACCCGATAATGAAATCTCACATTTCATTTCTTAAAGTCAAGGAAAAAGAAAAACGGGTGTTGGGATGTATGTTGATTTCATTTACAAACATAAACCGGTAAATTTGTAACTACTCAGGACTTGTTTTAGGCCTTCCTTTTTTATTAGAGAACCCCATTTTTTGTAGCATTCTTTGACATTGTCGTTCCTGTAATTTAATTCCTGTTATTTTTAAAACATATTCTGCAAGTGTTTTACCATTCCAGTTATCTGCTGATAGTCCGAGAGTAGCCGGATGCTTTTTAAGGGACTGTCCAATTGTACGTAAATCTTTTTCTGCCAATTGTGTTTTTCGTCCTTTTCCAGGCTGATCTCTTAGGGATTGAATATCTCCGGTTTGGTTAACCTTATTCACCCAATTGAGTATTGCTTTGGAAGAAGTATTAAATAACTTACCCGTGAGCTCACAGGATGTTTGCTCATTGTCGGCCATATAATGAAGTACCTGTAATCGATGTATAAACCTTACTTCTTCATTGCCTTTTAAGTAGGCTTCTATTTCCGACTTAATTATATTCTTATTTAAAAGGACGGTTCTTTGCATTCTCAATGCTCTTAGTAACCCAAAATTATTCAAATTTCTTCAAAAAATAACTAGAATCTAATTAAGACGTATTATATTTACCTATCAAAAAAAGACCGTCTTATACAGCCCAGGTTCCCTTTTCTGCCAAGGGGTTTGTAACACTTCAACAGGAAGTGAACAGGCTCCAACTGGCAGCAGAGCGTAAGGCGTCTCAATTAAACTATCATATTCGTGCAGAGAAAAAAGCAGGGAAAGAGAACCTGAGGCTTAAGGAAGAAATACAAATTCTCACTACAGATTTATTAAGGGCCCTCGACGAAAATAGAAAGCATCAAAACAAGATGGGCCGGCAACAAAAGGAGATAGCATCACTGCAAGAGGCTTTATGCATTGCTAAACTATCGTCAAACAGCGCTAATAGTTCCCGCCCACCTTCTACTGATTTATATAAGCCCAAACGAAACAGCAACTTTAGCCTGCGGCACAGAAGTGGAAAAAAAACGGGAGGCCAGAAGGGCCATGCGGGTTCAACACTCCCATTTAATACCTCGGTAGCAGACTTTACAATTGAATATACAGCTGGCTATTGTAAGGAATGCGGAAAAGATCTAAGGATGATTCAGGGGGTGCAGCAGGAGATCAGACAAATGGTAGATATACCAGTACCCAGGCCTGTACTGACTAACCATGTTACATTAAGCAAGGTGTGTTCCTGCGGGTATTGTAACACAGGTGAATTCCCCGGCAAGGTGAGCAGCCGTGTTGGTTATGGTAGTGGAGTAGAAGCCCTCGTGGTAGACCTTTCTGCCAGGCAATATGTACCCTTTAGAAGGTTGACTGAATTTTTAGGAGATGTTTTCCGCATACCCATCAGCGAGGGAACGGTGGCTAATTTATTGCAGCGATTTGAAAGCAAAGCAGCAATGGTTCATAAACATATACAACAGCAAATACTGAAGGCCGAGGTGGTTGGCAGTGATGAAACCGGTGCCAAAGTAAATAGGAGCAACGGGTGGTTCCATGCCTATCAAACACCTCTGTGGACCTTTATAGGATACCATGCCTCGCGGGGTAAAGAGGCCCGTGAACTATTCTTTCCAACAGGATTGCCTAAAGCCATACTCGTATCGGATTGCCTGGCCATGCAGCTATCCACTCCTGCAGCAGCACATCAGGCATGCATGGCTCATTTATTAAGAGAACTCAATGCCATGCAGGAGGCACATCCTGATCAGACGTGGAGCGCAACATTGAAAACCCTTTTTCAACGAGCTCTTCAGCTCAAACATGGACCTCTTTATTTCTTAGAAGTAGAAGCAATTGAAAATGAATTTACCAATTTGCTTGCCCTTGACCAATCTGCTGCACCCGGAAAAATTCCTGCATTTTGGAAAAGAATGCAGAAACATGCTGAAAAAATTTTTACCTTTCTTCAC
>JBDSBP010000054.1:0-3723 GCA_039921525.1 Chitinophagaceae bacterium
GGCCAAGGGATCGCTTTTTGGGGAGCTACCCCCCCAAGGCCTTTCCTCGTCTTTAAAGGTTTTTTTATTTTTTGTTTTTTCATAATTCAATAAATGTACCCTTTGTCTCCTTTAAGAGTAGACTTACTACCCAATGATCTGATTTTTCCTGTTTCTTATAGAGCTTATCCTTTCGTAAATGCTCAACCACACACCAATACACACACAAACACACACGCTGATCTTTGAGGGTCCAGACGATTTAAATAGCTGATATCAAAATCGGGTTTGAAAGTTTGTTTTATAAATGAACCGCGATCTTCGCTTTTACACATATTAAAACCGACGATTTCGAGGTGGTTAAATATCATCTTTGGAATATTTTTTACAGTTATTATGTTATTAATTGCTGTAACTTCTATTACACCTTGACGAACATTTTAAGTGTTTTTAGCAACTGTGGAAAGTATAATCACATCATTAATCGTTTGGTATGCTTGGAAATGGAATAAACAAAACTAAATCATTAAAAAAATTATGACTGCTAACTATTCAAACAAAACCAAGGCAAGAATTGCAGGATTATTGTACTTTATGGTAGTACTAACAGGTATTTTTGGATTGATGTATGTCCCATCAAAACTTGTTGTACCTGACAATGCTGCGTTAACTTTTTCTAACCTGGCTAACTCTGAATTACTTTTCCGATATGGAATTAGCGGCTTACTCTGTTATACTTCCTTTCCTTTCTTAACGGTAGTTTAATATAAATTATTACAACCAGTTAATGAAAATATAGCAAAACTCATGGTTTTAATGGCAGTTATAAGCGTTCCTATGTTTTTTATAAATGTCCAAAAGAATTTACAGTTCTTTCATTAATTAAGAGCCCCCGCTATCTCAACGTTTTCACTGATGAACAGATACAATCGCAGGTTTTATTTTACCTTGACCAATATGAAGAAGGAATGCGACTTGTTCATATTTTTTCGGGACTTTGGTTATTCCCATTTGGGTATTTAGTTCTCAAGTCTAACTTCCTCCCTAAGATTTTAGGAATACTTTTAATGCTTAGCTGTTTCAGTTATTTGATAAATTTTTCAGGAAATATGCTGTTTAAAAACTATTCGCAACTGGGAATTTCAAAGTTTGTTAGTTTACCTGCAAGTCTTGGCGAAATAGGAACTTGTTTATGGTTATTATTTGTTGGAGTGAAAATAAGAAAATCAGAAAAAGAAAAACAAGTAAACAAGCAGACAAATAACGCCGCCTAAACGAATACGGATCGGGCTAAGTGATGAACGATAAGAAGTTTCCAGGTTTAAAAAGCAGGTCGCCTGTTCAGCAAACGTGTCGAAGGTATCACAGCTGCAGCATCTATAATTTCTAGGCGTTTCGCGTCACTCATTTGGGTTGTGAAAGAATTGACCACTAAAAATAACTGGTCGATGATTTTTAACCAAGTGCCTTACGATCGTCCCTCATAGCTGCAAGAAATATTGCATATAGCGATGCCTGTTCTGTTATTATTTTGTCCTCCGGCATTTGAGCATATCTATACATCGAGGCTGCCAATAGCTGATTCAATGTCGTTTAGTTAAGGTGTAAGTTAAGCCAGGAAAGTATTTTATAAAAAAAGTTCTTTGACAATGTTGTAATTAGGGGGTGTAATATTATCTTTGGATTATAGGGGTTGTCTCAACAGTATCGCAACCACTTTATTAGATTTCAGGGAAAAATTTATCAATGACATAATCAAACTAATAGAAGATGAGAAATTTATTTAAAGAAGCCGTTCAGAAGACGGCGGGAAAGGATTTTCCCGGAATCGAAAAATAACTTTCACTCATTTAATTGTACTACTTACGCAAGGATTAACCCGTTCTCTTCAAAGAGAGTTAAATAGTTTTTATCAGAAAATTACCGATGCGGATTTTAGCTTTCAACATGTAAATAAAGGTGCGTTCACTCAATCACGGGCTAAACTTAAACCGGAAGCGTTTGTGGAGTTGAATCAAGTAGGCCTTGATTCTTTTTACAGAGATGCACCCTACCACACCTGGCAAGGTTTTAGAATCCTGGCAATAGACGGGAGTACGGCTGTATTGCCAAAGCATAAGAGTATAGTAGAAGAATTCGGGGTAACTAATTTTGGTCCTAAAGCAGACAGTCCACGCTCTATAGCAAGAATTTCTATGCTGTACGATGTATTAAATTTTACAACGCTGGATGCACAGATAGACAAATACGATACGAGTGAACGGGCATTGGCCTGCAAGCATTTAAAAAGTTGCCCAACCAGGAAAGGACCTGGTAGTGATGGACAGAGGTTATCCAAGTCTATCCCTTATGTTTGAACTACAGCAACAGGGAATTGACTATTGCATCCGCATGTGTACTGACTGGTGGCTGGAAGTAAGAAATATGATAGCCGCCGGCCAAAAGGACAAAATAGTAACGTTTAAATTACCTGCAAAAGATAAGGAACTCCTTAAGCAATACCATACAACCAACGAAAACATCCGCTGTCGTCTTGTAGTGGTAGAGTTGCCGGGAGGTGGGACAGAAGTATTGTATACATCAGTACTTAGCAAAAAAAGAATTCCCTATAAAGGCTTTGTTACCCTCTATAATTACAGATGGAATATTGAAGAAGGCTATAAATTGTATAAGTGCCGGCTGCAACTGGAAGCATTTTCAGGAAAAACAGCTCATGCAATAAAGCAGGATTTTTTTGCAAAAGTATTTATGATGACCACCACTGCGATATTAGCCTTTCCCGTGGAAGAAAAACTAAAGCTAGAGCAGCAACAAAGCAATAGGAAACATCCTCATAAAATAAATCGTACCAATGCTTTGGCAATGATAAAAGAAATCAGTTGCAAAGTAATAATTGATAAAATGATAAAACCCGCTTTAAATGCCTTGGACAAAATACTTAAAGCCACTACAGAAATAATAAGACCCAAAAGAAAATTCGAAAGAAAAAAGATAAAAAAGAAGCCGCCAAACCAAAATTACAAACCATTGTAGCTTAACTAAACGACATTGATAGCTGATTTATCATTTGCCAATCCACTTCTGACTCAAAGGTGAGCTCCATTATCGAAGGAATATGACTGTAAAAGACTTTCTAATGTCGAATTGTATTTCGTTCATAGCGAAATTGAATTATCAGAGTAGCATTATTACACAAATTTATTTATTTTAAAGTTATAGTACACGTTACGGCTTTAAATGATGTGCTTAAACTAATAACATGGGGTAATCAACTTTCAAACTTTCAAAGGTACTTGAACAAAAAATAAAATTAAACGAATTCATTCAAACAAAATATAAATTTGTCCTGAATTCTGTTTCCTGAAAATGGGCAAGCAGCACCAATACCATCTAAAACACATTTTTAATTTATATCAATCATCTCTTCCCATTCAATTGACAAGTAACTCATCAAAACGGAAAGCGGACTAGTTCCTGCATTATTACCAGCCTATTGGAAAACTGTAGCTAAAACATCTTTAGGTCCTTTTAGTAGACATGTTGACGCCTTAACGAATTCGGCTCAAGGGGTCTATATAGTTGGAGTGTGAGATAATTTAAATGTCATCTATTAAATCATTACTTAAGGTTTCTTTGTCTGAACTCAGGTTCCATTTTTTGTTGATTTACCATTTAAGGAAAATGTCCCAACTTTTATTTTATCATTCTCTTCTATATTACGAGGGGCTGCATGATTGAAGATTT
>JBDSBP010000055.1:0-5108 GCA_039921525.1 Chitinophagaceae bacterium
GTACGGCTTACATTAGCGAAAGTGTTTTCAGCATAATTCCCGTTTACCATCACACCAACCGTACTTTTGTTATTGATAAAATAATCAAGTCCGGCCTTAAAATTATGACTATCGTTACGGAATGACATGGTAGATTTCTGATCGAAAAGGGTGTCCAGTAGTTGACGGTGCAAAAACATATAGCTTTCGTTGCGGCTTTTGTTGTAATTGTAATTGGCATAGACATTCAGGTGTTTGGTTCGGTTGTTAAGCGACATACCGCCCAGGTACTTTGGAAATATTCCTATTCCATAACCGGCGTTCACAGATCCGTTGGTACCATATGATTTATCTTTTTTCAGCCTGATATTAATGATACCTGCATTACCTGCAGCATCATACTTGGCAGACGGATTTGTAATTATTTCAATAGCTTCAATGGAGGATGACTGTAATGTTTTCAGATAGGCAGAAAGGTCGGCCCCTGACAAAGGAGTAGGGCGCCCATCGATATAAACCTGCACGCCATTTTTACCGCTAAGGCTAATATTCTCATCCTTATCCACCATAACGCCGGGAGATTTGCGTAAAAGTTCCAGCGCATCCTGGCCTACGGCATTTACGCTGCCTTCCACATTTAAAATTGTTTTATCTGCCTTCACTTCTATGACCGGCTTCCTGGAGGTAATAACTACTTCTTTAAGGCTGCCGGAAGATTTGGTTAGCGTTATTTCCGGGGCGGTAATATCTTGTTCCCCATTGATTTCCGGCAGGTCAATATTTTTTGAACTAAAACCAATGAATGACGCATTGATGAAATATTTTCCGGGTTTAATTTCACTAAAAGTATAATTACCGGTAGAATTACTGGCCGCCAATTTAACTACGGAAGAATCTTTAACTACTTTCAGTATAAGGGAAGCACCTTGAAGATATTTCCCCTGATCATCTTTAATTACGCCGGAAATTTTTTGGGCGTGAACCTGGAATGCAGCACCTACAGTTAATAGTAAAATAAAAAATTTATGCATGGTCTAGATTTATCAAACTTTATAAAATAAAGGATGACAAAAGTATGTCAGAATAAAAATTTTAAAACAGGAATTACGATGAGCGGATTATTACTCTTGTGAATGGAAACAATTAACGTAGGAAATACACTTAATATAGCCTGGATAAATTGTAGAGGATTTTTCTGTCAGCCTCGTATAAAATGCTAATACTATCCTGCAGAAAATGACGTTTAAAAGCGCTAATGGCCGCGGTACTGTCTTTTACATCATAGCCAATGATACGTAGAGCCTGCAGGTTACTGAGACTTTCGGGAACTACAATCCCAGTTGTGTCTGCATACCATAATCCAAAACCGCTATCGGCAAGCCTTTTCCAGGGAAAATAAATATTGGGATCCACTTTGCGCGAAGGAGCAATATCAGAATGACCGATAAAGTTAGAAGCGGGTATGGTATATTTCTTTTTCAAAGTATCAAGCAAACGCATCAGGCTATTCAGCTGTGGGTCTGTAAAAGGTTCAAAACCATTATTATCGATTTCAATTCCAATGGAAGATGAATTCACATCCGTAAGGCTTCCCCATTTACTAATTCCGGCATGCCAGGCCCTGAGATAGTCATTTAGCATATGATGAATACGACCGTCTTTACAAATAACATAATGTGCGCTCACCTGTGTACGGGGGATTGTAAAAGTTTCCAAAGTTTGGGCGCATGAATTTTGTGCCGTATGATGAATGATCACAAAATTAGGTTTACGCATATTAAAGTTGGTGGTGCCCACCCACCAGCGGGGAAAACCTAAATTATCAGTACGAGGCTCTGTTGGAATATCTCGCAGTATTCTGCTGAAAGACCGTGCCTGTTTTTTATATTGTCGGTTTGTTTTGGCATACGGATTAGGAGTGCAACTATTAATGCCAGTCAGTACAAATAAAAATATACTTATCAAAAAGATTTTCATGTATCCCGGTTTTTCTCTGGTTATAAACTATCTAGTGTTAAGTTAGCTATAATTTGACGCTTTGGCTATCAGCCTTCAGCTATCGGCTATCAGGAGGAAACTTATCACAGATTGACCTGCTGATGGCAGAAAGCTGAAGGCTGATAGCCAACATAACCGGCAGTTTATTATTGACATAACACTAGATTATATTAAACCCCGCCTGTTTTCAAATCGTTTAGATTTTCTGATTTTACGATTGCCCTTGTTGTCGGCAGGCAATCCGGATAATTTTCCCGGATGTAAGCCACCAGGTTTTCACGGATATAACAGCGAAGATCAAAGGCCCGCGATGAGCTGGAAGCACTCATCAACGCCCGAAGTTCAATGGTATTCGATGTTGCATTGGTTACCTGCAGTACTTGCACTCTTTTATCCCATAATTCAGTCGTATTAATCAACCTGGTAAATTCTTTCCTGATCTCCGCAACAGGTGCCATATAATCCAGATAAATAAAAACGGTACCCAAGATGTCCGAATTAGAGCGTGTCCAGTTCTGAAATGGTTTTTCAATAAAATAATTGATGGGTAATATCAGCCGGCGCTCATCCCAAATGCTGACTACAACATAGGTTAACGTAATCTCTTCCACTCTTCCCCATTCACCTTCTACCACCAGCACATCATCAATTCGTATGGGTTGCGTGAAAGCGATTTGAAAACCCGCCAGCAAATTGCCCAGCGAACGCTGCGCTGCAAAACCTACTATTATTCCGCCTACACCCACACCAGTAAGCAAACCGGCACCCAGCCTGCGCATGCTATCAAAACTAAGCAGGATGGCACAGATAGTAAGTACTATAATAAGAAATACCACGAATTTTCGCACGAACTGCAATTGTGTCCTGATCTTTCGTTCCTTAAAGTTATCGTCCTTTTTCAGGTCATACGTATTAACCACGTAATCCTGGCAAATCCTGACTATAGCAATTAATATGGCAGCAAAACATATGATGAGAAGAATACCAAAAGTTTTATTCAGAATCATATAATACCTGGCATTCAGTCGCATCAGGGGTAATACGATGTCGAGTATGAACAATGGCAGGAAGATTCTAACTGGCATGGCTAATCGAAAAACAAAGGAACGGAACAGCGAGAAACCCGACTGATGCCGAACATGATACCGTAATATTGACGATAATATCCAGTTAAAAATCAACCCACTGATTATAGCCGTACCTGCCAGCAAGAAATTCCATGCAATGGGAGGTAGTTCTTTTAATAGTTTTTGCAATTGATCCCACATATTGCTGATAATGTTAATTCTGTAAATCGACTAGTGTCTTGTCAAACATAAACTGTCGGTTATTTTTGGCTATCAGCTATCAGCTGTCAGCTATCAGGAAAACATGCTAGAATTAGTTTCCTCCTGATAGCTGAAGGCTGAAGGCCGATAGCCAAAGCGTCATTTTAGAGTTGACATAACACTAGCTACCTGTTTTAATAAAAGCATGCCAGCTGAAAGGTAGGAGTTTTTAAAAGAAAGTTGTTTTTAAGACTTGTGATAGATGCATTTTAGACAATACCTGAAGATCGCCAGTTGATCTTGTTTTGATAAAAATATCTACCCGGCATCCACCTTCAATATCCAGTTTATTATTAAGCCGGTTATACCGGCAAACCCAAAGCTTAAAAATGTTCCAATCAGCACATATTCAGTATGTTTTCTTGCATTAAAAGACTGCTCCTGCCCGGCCTCAGGTGAATGCGCCGTCATTTCAGATTTATCGATTAATCGTAATATAGATTTAGCAGCAACCAAAAAACCTATTGCAGTAAACTGCTCTATAAATACCAGGGTAAGTATCAGAATTCTTTCCAGTATGCCGATCCATTTCCCGGCATCCTGCAAACCCATCCTGGTATCCAGGTTATCGGCCCATCTCTTTGTTAAAAAACGGATCATATAAGTAACCGGACCTGTTAAAACCATGTATCCTAATACTTTCAGCAGCCATTTATAATCGGGCAGCAGGGCAGCTAGTACCATCTCCATTCTATCATATCCTTTAACTATTGCCAGCCATACCCATACTATAACAATTACATGCAACAGCTGATCGATACTGAATAACCATATATCCTTTTGCGGATACCGCCTTTCATTTGTTCTCTTATCTGCCCACAACTTTGCGGCATCAATTACTAAATGTGTAAGGGCAATAATAGCTATCATGGTCCATAAATTTAGCCTTCCGGCAAACAGCCATGCCACTAAAAAGGTAAGACCAATATGTTTATATAATGATGGAGATCGTAACAGCTTCTTTCGCTTATTTTTTACACTTTTTTCTGACTGCAGCAAAAAATCGGTTACACAGTGTGCGATAAGAAGCCTTACCAATAAACTAATTTCTTCGGATGAAAATGGACTGATCATAATTACCAGGCTTTAATTGTTTTTTCAAACCAGGATAACAATTTTTCTATAGCGCTCCACTGGCTTGTTTTTGTTCGTTGATTTACGGCAGATTGGGAAATACCAATTTCGCGGGCTATCTGCTCTTCCTTATAATTTTTAAGTTTGAATAAGATGATCTCAGCCTGGTTACTAGTCCATTTTTGAAGTACGGCATCTAGCAGCAGCATGGAGGGTTCAATGGCCTCGTTAAACGTTGTGTCTGCTGTTTCCAGGATAATTTTACCGGTTGTAGTTTTCAAACTATCCAACCCAATCCCGGATAAATGAAATGCCTCCCCATCAGAATGAGCCAGGCTATTTTTTTTTACAAAATCTACTCCACCGATACCTATTGATAAACGGATATCTTGTTTCCCGATTAAAGGCATAACAACACCCGTTTTTTTATTCCGGACCTGCTTCTTTTTTGCCGCACTGGTTCGGACGGCATAAGATTTCAGCCATGCCCTTATCATCAGTGCAGCCCGCAGTGATTGTTCCTTGTTCTTTACTATGCATTGAATGCTATCGCCACGGAACATTTCATAAGCAGTTAGCAGTCCTTTCGTTTTTAAAGTCGCCAGGAATTTCCTAAGGTCTGAATATAATCTTTCGCGGCTTTTGCCGGGAAGCTTTCTGGAAGCTACAATATCACCTGTAATTACACCTGTTATATTCATTATAAGTCAGAAATCTAATAATACACAA
>JBDSBP010000056.1:0-46212 GCA_039921525.1 Chitinophagaceae bacterium
CACGGAGGCGCTCTGTGAAACTCCGTGCCTTCTCCGTGTAGCTCTGTGTAATATATTTGCTGCCCAGACATGCGACAGAACCAACAGAATAACTTCATGACTTGTCAAAGTAGAATTAACCATTAACCATTAACCACGCCTTTAAAATGTCCTCCGCGTGTTGTTTATTTCTTGGCTTAACAAATATTTTCCTGATAATGCCATTTTCATCTATTAAGAAAGTGGTTCGGTGAATACCCATGTATTTGCGCCCGTAGAGATTTTTCTCACCCCATATCCCATAATTGTTTATGATAGTATGGGTGGGATCGGCAACCAGCGTAAATGGCAAATTAAATTTTTCTTCAAATTTGAGATGGCTTTTTTCATCGTTAGGACTAACTCCTACCACTTCAAATCCATTTTGTTTTAGGAGGGTATAGTTATCCCGCAGATTACAGGCCTGTATAGTGCAGGTGGGCGTATCATCTTCCGGATAAAAATACAAGACAAGTTTTTTTCCTTTAAAACCGGTGAGTGAAATTTTCTTTCCATTTTGATCATTCCCCGAAAAAACCGGGGCCTTATCACCTTCCTTTAAATGTGTCATGGTATTTTACTTTAAACTTTAAACTATCTCGTGAACTGGTAGTTCTCAGTAGCTGAATTGCCTGCCTCATCCTCAACACTTATCTTCAAAGTATGTTGACCGGGAAAACACATTTCATCAAAAATGTAGATGAATGTTCTTCCTTTATCGTTTGTAAAACGCAGCCATTTCCCATCCAGCTCTGCGCGGAAATTTTTAAAGACCTTAAGGTTATCATAAATGGTGAATGCAATCCTGCCAGCTTTGCCCAGGTTAGCGCCATTCACAAATCCAATAGGTATTATTACCGGGGGCTGCTCATCAAGCACTAATTGAAAACTGCCAAAGTCACGGAACTTTGCAGAGGCCCAGTCGTTTTGCCATTCCACCTTTTCAACGTCTTGTTCCGAACCTGCAAAACGTTGCATTACCACATGCCGGGCCTGATCTGGTGTAACTACATGTAATGGTTTTATACGTACTACCATAAAATCTTGTAGCGGTATATAAGAAGCTCCAATGGAATGAACCGCTGAAAGCAAGGCGGGGTTTGATGATACAGTACGAGCATATTTAACATGAACGGAATCATATAGACAGTTTTCTCCCATATAAAATTCACAGTCATTGTTTTCATAAATATCCAGCATCAGTGGGTAAAACATTTTACCGGGTATTGGCAGGGTAGTTGAACCCGCACCTGTGAAACGAACGGCGGTAAGCAGCTCCGAGGTGTTTCCATAAGCATCCTTCACAACAATTTTGATCGAATGAACCGCGCCATCGCTTATATCAATTACCCCATCACCTTTTACTTTTGTGTAGATGGAATTAAGATAACCAGGTAAAACAGATAAGTGTTGCAGGAACGATCCACCATTTGCCCTTGTTTTGAAATCAATATGCGCGTTTATATAGCGGGTTTGGTTATAGCTTATATTATCCATTTGAAACCCTGAAACAAGCTGATCATTATCGTATAACCAGGCTTCATAAATACCATTTGCGTTAGTAGAACCCGTGTGAGTGTCAAACGCCGTTATGGCAAAACTAACTTTCCTGGATGTGGATAGAATTACCGGAGGCAGGGTTGCATATCCATTGGCTGATCTTTTAAGGGGAATCAATTTCGGAGATTGCTCGTACGTGCTTTTACTCCGGTCGTACATCGCCATTCGCAAGATGACCGGTTTGGTATTATCCTGTAAAGGGAGCCCAAATAATAATGGATTAAGATTTACGTCATCAAAGGTTCTGCGAATTTCAAAATGCAGGTGAGGGGCCTGAGAGCCGCCAGTAGTGCCGCTGAAAGCAATAAAGTCTCCTTTTTTTACCGGGAAAAGTCCTGGTGGAATATCCAGGAAAACCCTCCAGGCTTCCTGCCGGTATTGTTGTTTTTTCACGTAAGTTTCCAGTGCCGGACTGAAATCATTTAAATGCGCATATAAAGTAGTGAACCCGTTGGGATGGTTGATATAAATAGCTCTTCCAAATCCTGCTGGTTCTATTTTTACTCTTGCAATATAACCATCGGCTGCTGCATGTACTGTCTGGTTTACTCTTGCCAGGGTTTTTATGTCAAGTCCCATATGAAAATGGCCCGGTCGAAGCTCACCAAAGTTTCCGCTCAGGTTAATAGGAAGATCAAGCGGATCACGAAAATATCCTTTCGGGTATCCTTTAGAGATTATTTGTGCTTGTATTTGAAAACTTATTTGAAGTAATAGAAACCCAGCTATATAATAAATCCTTTTGTTATTAATCATTCGCCCGTTGGATAAGATGCAAAAATAAGGAGATCGGAGGAATAGCTATCAGCAGTCAGCTTTCAGCTGTCAGCTTTGTCAATCATAAATTTGGAGATATAATAATAATTGAATGTACTTGCACGAAATGTTTTGACTGATAATTTTGATGATAACTATAGACATAGTGCTGCCGATAGCCGATAGCCGACAGCTGATAGCCAATAAAAATTTATTTTCCACCATATACAGCTTTTGGCATATAAATAGTGTCTTAATAGAAAATATTTTAATAAAATTTAAAAAGTATGACATGAAAGGGTTAAAACACAAATCAGCAATAGCTCTGATTTGGACATTTGCGGGTTTATTAGGGTTTTTTAAAGGACAAGAGGCGAAGCAAAAGTGGGTATTTAAGATTAAAAATAAATATGTAAACCGTAAGCAGGTAGCTGAAAATAAGCTAATAGCCCTTAGAGGTGGTGTGTTACTGGATGACATTGAAATAGCAGCCTATCATAAATAAGATTATTCAATTAGATAACATAAAAAAGCCCCGGCCAGTTGGTCGGGGTTTTTTTATGTTATTTTTTAAGTCAAATCAATGCATGAGCCGATAAATAACAATTACTTAAATATTTTATCGCATAAATTAATTTCACTCCCTTACTTTTGCGGAATTTGTTTTAACCATGCCGAAAGATAATTCTCTAAAAACAGTACTCATTATTGGCTCAGGCCCCATTATTATCGGACAAGCCTGTGAATTTGACTATGCCGGTACCCAGGCAGCCAGGAGTTTGAGTGAAGAAGGGATTAAAGTAATCCTTATCAACAGTAACCCTGCAACGATAATGACCGATCCGATGATGGCTGATAAAGTGTACCTGTTGCCCTTAACAGCAGAGAGCATTGAACAGATATTAGAAGAGAACGATATTGACGCAGTATTGCCCACAATGGGAGGACAAACAGCCTTGAATCTCGCCAAGGAAGCGGAAGACCTGGGAATTTGGGAAAAATATGGCGTAAAGTTTATTGGTGTTGATATTAAAGCGATCGATAAAGCTGAAGACAGGGAAAAATTCCGGCAGTGGATGATCGCCATGAATATACCGGTTGCACCCGCTAAAACAGCCAACTCTTATTTGGAAGGAAAGGAATTTGCCCAGCAGATCGGCTTCCCGCTTGTTATCCGTCCTTCATTCACACTAGGCGGTACCGGCGGAGGTTTTGTGCATAGTAAGGATGACCTGGATGAGGCGTTAAACCGGGGTCTGAAAGCTTCTCCTATTCATGAAGTTTTGGTAGAACAAGCAGTTTTGGGATGGAAAGAATTTGAATTGGAATTACTGCGCGATGCCAATGATAATGTTGTGATCATTTGTGCTGTGGAGAATTTTGACCCGATGGGAGTTCACACCGGAGACTCCATCACTGTTGCGCCGGCAATGACCCTAAGTGACTCTGCCTACCAACTGATGCGCAACACCGCTATTCGTATGATGCGGGACCTTGGAAACTTTGCCGGTGGTTGTAATGTTCAGTTTGCATTGAACCCGGCAACAGAAGAAATTATAGCTATCGAGATTAACCCCAGGGTTAGCCGCTCTTCGGCGCTGGCATCCAAGGCCACCGGATATCCTATTGCCAAGATCGCAGCCAAACTGGCTATTGGCTATAGCCTCGATGAACTCGAAAACCAGATCACAAAAAATACATCCGCCTATTTCGAACCGGCATTAGATTACGTGATTGTAAAAATGCCCCGTTGGAATTTTGACAAGTTCAAAGGCGCCAATGATACCCTGGGACTACAGATGAAAAGCGTTGGCGAGGTGATGGCCATTGGGAGAAGCTTTACGGAAGCCATCCAGAAAGCCTGCCAGAGCCTGGAGAATAATGCGGTTGGTCTAGGCTATTATGGAAAAAGCCTGATGCACGCGGAAGAGCTGCTGGACTATATAAAAGTTCCGAAATGGGACCGGATCTTTCGCATCAAGGACGCACTCATGGCGGGCGTTTCCGTAAATACCATCTCAAAGGCCACCAATGGAATAGATAGATGGTTCCTGTATGAGATCCAGAAAATATGCAACCTCGAAAAAGAGATCGCCGGATATAAGTCAGACGATTTGCCGATTGATTTACTAAGAGATGCAAAACGAATGGGCTTTAGCGACGAACAGATTTGCCGTATAATGAATGACGGTACCGAGGATGAAATATATGAAAAACGAAAAGCCGCCGGCATAACAAGGGTTTTTAAAATGGTAGATACCTGCTCTGCCGAATTTGAAGCCAAGACTCCCTATTTTTATTCAACATTTGAAACTTCGGCAAATACATCTGGTAGCGAGGTGCTGCAACCTTCTAATGAAAGTAAAGTAAGCACTAAAAAGAAGATCATTGTGTTAGGCTCTGGTCCTAACAGGATTGGCCAGGGGATTGAGTTTGACTATTGCTGTGTGCATGGCCTGCTGGCTATCAAAGAATGTGGTTATGAAGCCATCATGGTAAATTGTAACCCCGAAACGGTTTCCACCGACTTTGATATTGCCGATAAATTATATTTTGAACCAGTTTACTGGGAACACCTGTGGGAAATTATTGAACACGAGAAACCTGAAGGCGTTATCGTGCAGTTAGGCGGACAGACTGCGCTTAAACTTGCCGAAAATTTGCATAATAAGGGTATCAAAATATTCGGTACATCATACGACAGTATGGACATCGCCGAGGACCGCGGCCGCTTTAGCGACAGGCTGAAAGAACTGGATATTCCTTACCCGGATTATGGTACTGCTTTTACTGTTGACCAGGCTGTTATAGTTGCCAACAAAGTGGGATACCCTGTATTAGTGCGTCCCAGCTACGTACTGGGTGGACAAAGGATGCGGATAGTAATAAATGACGATGAGGTTGAAAATGCTGTTATTAGTCTTCTCAAACATATTCCTGGAAATAAAATCCTGATCGACCATTTTCTCGACCGTTGCCAGGAAGCCGAGATAGATGCCATTTTTGATGGCGAAGATTTTCATGTAATGGGCGTGATGGAACATATTGAACCAGCAGGTATACATAGCGGCGATAGTAATGCCGTGCTACCTGCATTCAACCTTACTCCTTTGGTAGTGACCACTATGGAACACTATGCAGAAAAAATTGCACGGGCGCTTAATATAAAAGGACTTATTAATATCCAGTTCGCCATTAAGGATAGCAAAGTATACGTAATTGAAGCAAACCCAAGAGCTTCCCGGACCACTCCTTTTATTGCAAAGGCTTACCAGATACCCTACCTGAATGTAGCTACCAAAATAATGATAGGTACTCATAAGTTAAAAGATTTTACATTCGAAAAAAAGCTCAAGGGATTTGCGATAAAAGAACCGGTGTTTTCTTTTGATAAATTTCCGGGTGTAAATAAAGAGTTAGGTCCCGAAATGAAATCAACCGGTGAAGCCATCCGTTTCATCAAAGATCTACGTGATCCTTATTTTCGCCAGTTGTATAAGGATAGAAGTATGTACCTGAGTAAGTAGGTACCAGGAGAACTGTCAGCTGTCAGCTTTGGTCACCAGGCAGGCTATATGTTACAGCGTAATAACTTACTTTATAATCTAATCCCTATAAGGAACGATATATTGGTAGAAGGCAGAATCTTTTAGCAGAAGCTGACAGCTGATAGCTGACGGCTGATAGCTATTCCGTGGCATAAGACATGCTTTACATATTGAAAAACATCTACAATATGAATACCGAAATCCAGAAAATTATTGCCGGATTGAAGGAAGTATTGTCTGGCTCCCCATGGTATGGGAAATCTGCCAACACTTTATTGGACGAAATTGACCCTGAAATAGTTTATAAGAAGTTCAATGATAAATCGCATTCACTCATTGACGTGCTTTATCATATGGTAACCTGGACAGAATTTACACTACACCGTTTGGAGAAATCGGAGAAGATGGTTGTTAATGAGGTAGAAGCATTAGACTGGAGAGAAACGAATTCGTCAATAAACACATGGAATAATGGCCTGGCGCAATTTAACGCGGCCAATAATAAAATTATAGAATTATTAAAAACTACCTCAGACGAAATCCTGGAAGAAATAGTAGATTACAGGCAATATAATTTCCGTGTTCTATTAAATGGATTGATACAACATCATATTTATCACCTCGGCCAGGTAGCCTACGTAAATAAATTATTGTCGTAATAGTCTTGTAGACTTAGAATAAGCCACAAAGACACGAAGGAGCACAAATGAAATTAAAGAACTTTGTGTTTCTTCTGCCCTGTGGCCCTGTCTTGTTATGGCTAATATCTGCTTATTAAAATAAAAATCAGGTTTTTTCACCCTTTATCTTGTTCGGGAATTGCATAGTTTTTACTATGTCATTACCCATCATTCCTATTTGGAAAGAAGCCCCATTCATTCGTCTTATCATTCCTTTAATCTCAGGCATTCTCATTCAGTGGCGCGTTGATTTGCCAGTAATTATTTACCTGGCTCTTATACCGGCTAGTTTTATATCCATATTTCTTTTTTCGTATATAAAATCATTCAGGAAATTCAGATACTATTGGCTTCCGGGAATATGGATCACTCTTTTACTTATAAACATTGGCGGGAGCATTACGTATTACAATGACTTTCGCCATTATCCTAACTGCATTACAAAGCTGCAACAATTCCAATATACATTTATAGTTACCCTTGCGGAACCACCTTCAGAAAAAAATAATTCTTTTAAAGCCAATGCTGTTGTGAAATTTGTATTTCAGAATGATTCCCTGCAGTTTGTAAAAGGAAATATTATTATTTATTTTCAGAAAGATAGTGCCCTGCCTCAACTGGCTTATAATAGTCGCCTGGCTTTTCGTAAAAAATTACAGATTATTAATAATTCAGGGAATCCAGGTGCTTTTGATTATCAGCAGTATTGTGCCTTTCAGCAAATATATTACCAGGTATATCTAAAACGCAGTGAATATATTCTACTGCCAACTATTGATGATAATGCATTAAATAACTGGCTGTTCTTATCCAGGAAAAAAATAGTACATATTTTACAAACCTATATCCCAGGTGACAAAGAGGCGGGGCTGGCAGAAGCATTGTTAATTGGGTACAAGGAGGATCTGGACAAAAACCTGGTTCAATTGTATTCCAATACCGGCGTGGTACATATCATTGCCATCTCCGGTTTACATTTGGGTTTGATCTATTGGTTACTTAATTCAATTCTTGGGCCACTGAAAATAAAGGGAAGATTGCGATGGATTAATGCGATACTGGTGATCACCGGATTATGGCTGTTCAGCTTTCTGGCAGGAGGGTCTGCCTCTGTTTGCCGTTCCGCGGTTATGTTCAGCTTTATTGTTATGGGTGAAAATACCGGGAGACGAACTAATATTTATAATTCTCTCGCCGCTTCGGCTTTCCTGTTACTTTGTTATAATCCTTTTTGGCTATGGGATGCGGGGTTCCAGTTATCATATATAGCTGTATTAAGTATTATCATTTTTATGAAACCGCTATATAACCTGTTATTCATAAAAAATAAATTATTGGATCTCACCTGGAAAATGGTAGCCATCAGTCTTGCGGCACAAATTCTTACCACACCAGTTAGTATATTTCACTTCCACCAATTCCCTAATTACTTTCTTATTACAAATCTTGTTGCAGTTCCCTTATCAAGCCTTATAGTATTGGCAGAATTGGCACTATGCATAATTTCTTATTCTTCCTACTTATCAACACCAGCAGGAGGAATTATATTTTGGCTTATAAAGCTAATGAATACTTTTATTGAACATATGAATAAAATGCCCTTCCCCATCACGAATCAATTACAGTTGTCAATGGGCCAACTCATATTAATTTACGTTGCTATAATCGCAACCTGCATATGGCTTACTCATAAAAATAAGCAATCTATGCTAGGTGCATTATGCTGTATATGCAGTTTCTATCTATTAAAAAGTTATTTTCTCATAAGTGCAACCTTTCAACACAAACTAATAGTTTATTATGTTCCTCATCACCAGGCAATTGACCTGGTAAGCGGACGGCATAGTTTGTTTATTGCAGACAGCAGTCTCTGTCAAAATTTACCTCTTCAAAATTTTCACCTAAAACCCTCCAGGATCTTATACCGGGTAAACAACATTACGGAATCACTAACATCCACCAATACCCTAAAATTTTTCTCTGTGGGAAGCAAAAACATTCTTATTATCGACAGAGACATTCTTATACAACCAAATTCTTCGGCATGCCTAGCGGATGTCATCATTCTATCAGGCGATCCAGATGTTACGATAAGCGAACTGCAAAAAATGATTATTTTTCAGGAATTAATTTTTGACAGTTCCAATTCGGCCAGGAAAATTAATAAATGGAAAGTTGAATGTGAAAAAGCGGGGATATCGTTTCATTCGGTATCAGAAAAAGGGGCTTTTATTTTAAACCTGAATTAACTTAGATTTGCGCTTCTTAATCAAAATTTTATCCGGCTAATCAGGATATCGCTTAAAAAATAAGGCATGAATAAAAAGATTCAATCTGCGCTAATATCAGTTTTTTATAAAGATGGTTTAGATGTTATTGTAAGGGAACTGCACAGGCTGAATATAACCATTTACTCTACAGGCGGAACGCAAACTTTTATAGATTCATTAAATATCCCCTGCTTACCGGTGGAGTCGCTGACAACTTATCCCTCCATCCTGGGAGGGAGAGTAAAAACGCTTCACCCTGCAGTGTTCGGTGGTATCCTTGGCAGAAGGGATAATGAAAAAGATCTGCAGGAAATGAAGGAATACGGAATTCCTGAGATTGACCTGGTGATCGTTGACCTATATCCTTTCGAGGAAACAGTTGCGCAGGTGCATTCTTCTTCTTTTACCGGCAATGAAGCCGAAGCCGAAAAAACAATCGTTGAAAAAATAGATATAGGCGGTCCATCTATGATACGGGGTGCAGCTAAAAATTTTAAAGATGTTTTGGTAATCGCGTCCAAAGGAGATTATGGATGGTTAATAGAATTACTAAAAGAACAAGCTGGGTCAACAAGCCTGGAACTACGCAAAGAGATGGCGATAAAGGCCTTTAATGTTTGTACAAGTTATGACATTGCCATTTCAAATTACTTTAATGGCACAAATCATTTAAATCCATTTAAAGATAACGCAACCATTTTGCGATATGGCGAAAACCCGCACCAGCAAGGCATTTTCTACGGCAGGATGGATAATATTTTTGACCAGCTTCACGGAAAGGAACTCTCGTATAATAATATGGTTGATGTAGACGCGGCAGTGCAATTAATACACGAGTTCTTCGACACTACTTTTGCTATTATAAAACATACCAATGTTTGTGGTATTGCTTCTGCGAACAGTCTTAAAGAATGTTGGGATGCTGCATTGTCTGGTGACCCCGAAAGCGCCTTTGGTGGCGTATTGGTTTGTAACGCTGAAGTTGATAAATCTACCGCTGAAGCCATCAGCGAAATATTTTTTGAAGTATTACTGGCGCCTTCTTACAGCGACGATGCAATGGCTGTTCTCACACAAAAAAAGAACCGTATTCTTTTAAAGAACAAGTCATTAGGGAAAACGCTTCCCAACCAGCAACAAAAGTCATTACTTAATGGAATACTTTCACAACAAAACGATATTGGCAACTACAGTAAATGGGAAGAAGCCGGTGGGAGGCATTCCACCGCCGAAGAAAGTACCAGCCTCGAGTTTGCCAACCTTGTATGCAAACACCTGAAATCAAATGCTATCGCTATCATAAAAGACAAACAACTTGTTGGTAAAGGCTGCGGGCAAACCAGCAGGATTGATGCATTACGCCAGGCAATAGATAAAGCCAGGCAATTCGGATTTGAATTAAAAGGCGCAGTGATGGCCAGTGATGCCTTTTTCCCTTTTGATGATTGTGTAAAACTCGGGCACGATGCGGGTATTGAAGCGTTTATTCAACCTGGCGGGTCTATTCGTGATAAAGACTCTATTGCCTACTGTGTGGAGAATAAACTTGTAATGGTTATAACTGGTATGCGGCATTTTAGACATTGAGGAAGATAGCAATAGATGAACCCCGGAGGGATGACATATACGCCACTAAAAGTTCAAATCATATCACTCCTTCTGGGTTTTCTCCCATAGCAACTGTCTCCTTCAAAAAAATCTCATATACTTCCCGCCATCCCGCAAATACGGGATCAGTTCCTAAAAAATTATTATGCCAGATGGTGATCATCAGGCCATTTACTTCTTTGATGATATTATAAAAGCGCACAAGCTGTTCTAAGGCCTGACCGGGTGAAAGTTTTAATTGATAGTAAGCATTAGCGTCCATAAAACAAAAGGGATGAATAAGCAGGCTGGTAGAAACTTCCATCTCCAGGTCAAACCAATAGAATGGGGAGGCAACCGAAGCGCGAAAACCATTGACGGTTCCATATCCCATGGAATAGTCACGCCGGATGCCTGCGCTGATTAATCGTTGATAAGTCAATGGTATGGAAAATCGCAGATAATGCTGGCGACTATGAATAATGCGGTGACTGACAATATGTTCGAGTTGTCTCTTCTCCTGTTGAAGTAATTGGAAACTTCCCTGCGAGTAATAGGAAGGATGAATGCCGGTTAGATAAATGGAGTCATGGTATTTAATCAAAGCCTGCAATTCTTTATCAAATGGAGAAATATTCTTATCAAATTTATTTCGTTCAAAGGCCAATAAAAAGAAATAAATAGGTTCCGCCTGTACATATTTGTGAATAGTATCTAACCAATCATATGGATCGAAAGGATCTTTTTTCCTTTTAAGAAGTACCTGTACTCGATCCCTTAAGGCAAACCCGTCTTTCTGAATGATAGATCTCAATAAACCGCCTGTATTTCTCAACCACCCTTTATTTTGATAAGACCATGCAATATCAATATCATAGGTAGGCAAGTACGTAAAGCGTTGATCGCTCAATTTTAACCCGGGATATTTCTGCAATAAAGATTTTTTAAAATCGAGTAGCCAGATATTTATGAGTGGGAGGTGCAGGAAACCTTCCTTATGTGCAAGACAATTTAGATGTGCATACCTGCCATATTTATCCTTCGCATGTGGCAGGTATTCCTCGTAACGGCTTAGTAAGTAAAAAGATGCCGCTAATATATCAAAAGGAAAATCACCAGCTTCCCTTTTAAAAAATGCTTTATAACCACGAATCTCAAAACAATGAATATTTTGTGTTTCCAGGCCGGTTTCAAATAACAGGTCTGTATTACAAATCCAAAATTCATCATTCGACAGCCTCGCAAGGCTATAATTTATTTTCGGACCCTCGTATTCATTAAACTCATTTTGATCCTTTGTTATTAGAATATTCTGATGAAAAAGTTCTTTACAGACAAACTCAAGAATATATTGCAACCGGGTGGTTACATGTATTGCATATACTAACATAGGATTATTGGCTATCAGCGATAAATGATCAGCCGTCAGTAATTAATGGCTGAAGGCTGAATTTAAATGCTAAAATAATTATTTTGACAAAAGCAATAAAACAAATTTAAAATCTAACTCGGGGGTCTGCTCTCTTTCCACATTTCGTTAAACGTTTTGTCGGCAAATTTTAGGTCATTGTGATGTACCGTCCAACCTTTAAAGACCTTATTTACGATCCAGGTCTTTGTTGCTCCAGTTCCCTTATTCATCAGGTTGCGGCTGAGACTGGCTTTTCTCCATACCTTCCACGCGATTCGTTCACCCCAGTTGGTCAGACCCATTTCAACGGCTTCATTCCTGTTCTCAAGAAGCAGTTGGTGAAGATTGATTTTTACCGCACAAACTTCGGTGCAATTGCCACAAAGAGAAGATGCATTGCTCAAATGTTTCCAGTCGTCCATCTCTCTTAAATGAGGAGTTATTACCGCACCAATCGGTCCGCTGTAAGTAGTTCCGTAAGTATGGCCGCCAATATTTTTATAAACAGGACAGGCGTTTAAACAAGCGCCGCACCGGATACAATACAGGCTTTCTCTCATTATTGGGTTAGAAAGAATATTGGTACGGCCGTTGTCAAGAAGTATCACATACATCTCCTCCGGACCATCAGTTTCGGAAGCCTGGCGCGGGCCAGTGAAAATAGTATTGTAAACAGTAACTTTCTGACCGGTGCCAAATGTTGAAAGCAACGGCCAGAAAAGACCCAGCTCGTTTATAGAAGAAATTACTTTTTCAATTCCAACAATTGCAATATGCGTTTTTGGCCATGCAGCACTCAGTCTTGCATTTCCTTCGTTTTCGCTGATAGCAATTCCTCCTATATCGGCGACTATAAAATTGGCTCCCGTAATCCCGATTTCAGCCTCCACATATTTCTCCCGAAGTTTTTCACGGGCAATGCCAGTCAATTGTTGGGGATCCAGGTTTTTTGCAGTGTGAAGCTTCTCATAAAATAATTTAGCTATATCCTCTTTGCTTTTATGCATGGCCGGGGTAACTATATGGTAAGGAGGTTCGCCATCCAATTGCTGAATATATTCACCCAGGTCCGTTTCAATGCTTTCAATATTATGCTTTTGCAAAAAGTCGTTCAGCTTAATTTCCTCGGTAACCATGCTTTTACTTTTCACAATGGTTTTACAATTTTTCTGCGTGCATATAGTAAGAATTTGTTCAAGGGCCTGCTCTTTGTTTTCCGCCCATAGAACCTTACCTCCACGTTTTGTAAAAGCAGTTTCAAATTCTTCCAACCTGGTATCTAATGATTCGAGTGCGCGCCATTTACTATTTTTGGCTCGCTCCCTGGCAAGGTTTATATCGTTGAATTGCATCTTACCAAAGGGCACGGAAGCATTGTACTTACCTATATTGAAATTTATCTTTCTGCGATGTTCCAGGTCAGCCGTTTTAATAGTGCTTTTTGCGATAAAGGATTCAGCAGTTTCTGTCATTAACTAAGATTTAATAAGATGAATCGGATGGCACGATACAATAACGTTCACGTAGTAAAACAAGTAAACACTAACCAATGTTTATGCTCAACTATCAAAGTTTTCTTGCCTTCAATGTTTTTCTTTCAAAATATTGTTTCGCCACCTCTGCAAGTACATTATAGAATTCCTGCCCGTATTTACGAATTAAAGGCTCTTTTAAAAATTCAAATACCGGCACTTTCAATTTTTTCCCCAATACGCAGGCCGGGCTGCATAGGCTTTCCCTTGGTTCATAATTAACAAATTCATTGCTCCTGTTTTTCTTTACCCTGATAGGAAAAAGATGACAGCTAATCGGCTTTTTCCAATCTGTTTTACCATCATTATATGCTTGTTCAATACCGCATTTGATAATGCCTCTCTCGTCGCGGAAACCATAGGCGCACATTTTGCCTTGAATTGTAGGGGTTACCCAGCCAAATTCCTGATCGTAAACATATTTCCCCTTACTCTCAATTTCTGCAATGCCCTCGCTGGTCAAATATGGTTTTACAAATTCATAAACTTCTTTCATTTGAGCCAGTTCATCTTTTTCCAGTGGCGCACCCGCATCTCCGTCTTCACAACAACCACCTTTACATTTATCAAGATCGCATACGAATTGTTCTTCTATTATTTCATCACTAACCAATACTTTGTCGATAGCTATCAAGATTAATTGTTTTTACAAAGCTAGTTGATAATGGTTAATGATTAATGGTTAATGGTTAATTGAAAATAGCCGTGGTGGTAAGTATCAATATTAATCACCATCATTAACCATTATCAACTAACCATTATTTTCGTTTCCAACGGAAGCTATTTATCAGGTGTTTCATGTCTTCCTGTAAAAATTCATTTACTATGCCGAGGGAGTCTTCATTAGGTGTGGCATCGAAGTAGAGTGCCCCTCTCAAAAAATTTTTAACGGAATCGGTGAGTAAAAACTGATTTGAAGTGGCCGTGTTTCCGCTAAGTTTAAAATATATGCCCTCTATGCCGTTTTTGGTACGGAACACACTGTCTTCAATAGAAGATGCTTTGTAAGTGTGTTTAAAAGTGAGTTCATAGGATCCTTTTATCAATCCTTCAAAAGTGTTTACGCCAATTGAGTCTATATAGCCTTCTTTTCTCTTTACTTTGAAAATTGTCTTACCACCGATGATATTATAGCTCATGTATATTTTACCATTGAACTGTGGAAAGTCAATATTAAGCCAGAAAGGGTTTTCCGGTTTTTCTTCGAAGTAAGTAGTGTCTCTTATAATCTGGGCATAAAGAGGATATTCAAAAGAATATGGGAATTCCGGGTTGTCATATTCCTGGTAAGCTCTTTTTGGAAATTCAATTTTAAAATAACCCTTAGGCTTAGGTGAGTAAGTGCTATTGCAACCCGCAAATATTATGGTTAAAACAACCGCTTTAAAGATTTTATAATACCGGCCACTTGAATTCCACATTTTTATCAGCCTTATTTCTTGACATTTACAATTGGTTTGATCTCGATTTTTATTTTCTGAATGCGGTTCCTGGCCACTTCCAGCACGGTAAATTCAAAATCTCCGGATATAATAACATCGTTAGGTTTTGGGAAATCGCCGGCAAGTTCCAGTAACATGCCGCCAAGAGAATCACTGTCGCCTCTTACCTTATCGAACGTGTCTACGGATAAACCAAGCATTTTGCATACGTCATTTATCATGGTGCGGCCTTCGAAAACATAGCTGGTTTCATCTATTTTTTTATTGGCGCTTTCTTCATCATCGAATTCATCTTTTATCTCACCAATTATTTCTTCCAGTATATCTTCTAAGGTCACAATGCCACTGGTTCCACCAAATTCATCCACCACAACAGCAAAATGTATGCGCCTGCTTTGAAATTCCGTCAGCAGGTCTTCTATTAATTTTTGTTCGTGCACAAAGTAAGGGGGTCGAAGTAAGTTATGCCAATTGAAATCGGCTGGTTCAGCGAGGTGGGGAATCAGATCTTTGGTTTGAATAATTCCCATAATATCATCCAGGCTGCCCTTATAAACAGGTAATCTCGAATAATGTAATTCTTCAATCTGTTTTATCAGTACATCAAAAGTGATATTAAAATCTATGCCATGTACATCCAGCCTTGTACGCATAACCTGCTTAACAGAAATATTTCCAAAGTTTACAATACCCTTTAGAATATTTTTTTCGTCTTCGCTGGCGTCATTATTGGTGCTAAGATCTATTGCATGATCCAGTTCTTCCAGGCTGTAAGCAGTGACTCTTTTACCAAGGAAGCGTTCAACCTGGTCTGACATTCCCACCAACCATATACTAACCCTTTTGAACAGGTAATGGATAATCTCGACAATAAAAGAGGAATTGTAAGCAAACCGAAAATTATTTTGAGATGCCCATACCTTCGGTAATACCTCACCGAACAGCACCAGGAAAACCGTTACAATAATTACTTTAATAACAAACTTGAATAACCAGTAACTGGTTTCATCAACCAGTAATTTTTCTATCAGGAAGTTGGAAAGAATGATAATCGCGATGTTAACAAAAGTGTTCGCAATAAGGAGAGAGGCCAGCAATATCTTCGGTTCTTCCAACAAGTTTACGATTCGCTTCCAGCTGGAATCCTGCTTGGTCTTAAGCGTGTTAATGTCCTTATATGTCAGGGAGAAAAAAGCCACTTCTGCCCCTGAAACAAAAAAAGAGATTACTAAAAGAAAAATGATGATAATGCCCAACAGGGTGGAAGCCGGAAGATTTGCAGCCAAAAATATTGGCGACAGCAGATTGATTAAAAAACAACTTACCGGTAAATGATCCAAAGCAAATTTTTTTGGTAAATAATAGTTTTAGGTTCCTTCTTCCCAGGTTTAACACAGGAAGTAAGACAAGCACTGCCATGAAAATAATGAAAAAATCGATTGAATGATTTTAAAATTAATTGACATTAAAAAGGCAGGTCTTCCGGTGACTCGCTTAGAGGGGGTATATTAGGACCATTAATTCCTTCAATATTATCATGTGGTAATGAGTGATTGGGGCCGGTTCCATCCGAACGTTTGTCTAACATAATCAGATTATCGCCCACCACTTCTGTTGCAAATTTCTTATTTCCTTCCTTGTCTTCCCACGTCCTGGTCCGGAGTCTGCCTTCTATGTAAACAAGACTACCTTTATGAAGATATTTTTGAGCCAGTTCAGCCAGTCCGCGCCATAATACAACAGTATGCCATTCAGTTTGAGAGATTAGCTTACCTGCCCGGTCTTTGTATGTTTCTGTAGTTGCTAAAGAAAATTTCGCAACAGCTATATTTCCTTCCAGGTATTGCACATCCGGATCTTTTCCTAAATTTCCAATAAGCATAACCCTGTTAACACCTCGCATAAAAATAGATTTGATGTTTGAATTATTCCCTACCGACTGAATTGTCTTTAAAGTTAAATTTTTTCAAACGATTTCACTATAATTTTTGCGAAAAAACTTCTTAAAACTGGCGTCAATTCGCCTCGTCAATTAGGGTTAAACAGGTTCATTTTGCGATAACCAGGCATTGATTATTTTAGGGAACGGATATTTATCGAGATCGTTCTTCAACACAGCCTCATATTCTTTTTGCATAAATGCCGGCTTATTTATTTTCACGTTGATAAATTGCCCTACAATAGTTTGATGACTGAGCTGCTGCCGGTACACTCTTGAAACATTATGAATAATGACCTGGTCCTGTTCGACCAGCGATTGTAAGAATGATTTTAGAGAGTTTCGATCATCTACCAGTTCACCGTCGGATTCCTTCAGGACAAATTCATATAGGTTTTCCCATATATCCTTCGTACTTCTTTTCCTGATATAAAGGAAATTTTTGTATTCAACTACAAAATAATAAAACCAGCGTGTTTTCTTCACCCGTGACTTTTCCTTTACCGGCAATTGCTTAACCAGGTTGTGGGTATACGCATGGCAATCTTTGCGCTGAACACAAACTGAACATAAAGGTAACTGGGCTTTACAGATCACAGCTCCAAAGTCCATTATGGCCTGGTTATACAAAGCTGGCTGCTTTTTATCCAGTAGTGCATCTGCTAAAAAATTGTAGAGTTTTTTACCTTCTGTTGTATCCACAGGAGTATTAATACCGAAGTATCTTGAGATAACCCGTAAAACATTCCCATCTACAACAGCGTATGGCAGGTTGTAGGCAAAAGAAGATATAGCGGCTGCAGTATAAGGGCCAATTCCTTTAAGGGCCCTCACTTCCTCATATTTATCAGGGAACCTTCCATTAAGCTCACTGGAAACAAATTTTGCCGTTGCAATAAGATTTTTGCACCGGCTGTAATAACCCAACCCTTCCCATAACTTAAAAACTTCCTGCTCAGGCGCCATTGCTAACTGCCGGATGGAAGGATAAACACTTACAAACTTATTATAATAAGCCATTCCCTGTTCAACACGGGTTTGTTGCAGAATAATTTCACTCAACCATATCCTGTAGGGATCTTTTTCTCCTTTCCAGGGCATTGAACGTGTATTTTGAAGCCTATGCCATTTTGATAGTTTCTTAGTGAAAACAGATTTCATGATTGGCTTTCAGCCCTCAGCTATCAGCTATCAGCTTTTAACCTTCAGCTTCGTAAAATTTAAATAATGATTTTTTTGCCAGATCGTAAAAATAATTGACATTATTTGAATTAATCTCAAAAATACAAACTCCGAAAAATTTTTATAAAACTGGGTACTCATGGCTATTACCGTATTTAGAACATTGGTGATTGCTCATTGCTGATAGCGGACAGCCTTCCTGAAGAATTATTTTCAGGTTTCCCTCCTCTAAACTTGCAATTATAAAAAAGTTCCTTTACTTTAAAGTTCTGAAGCTGTGAGTTTTGCATATTTTTACATTCAAACCGATTTTATGATTATCATTTATAATAAACCTAAGCTTTCAACAAAATGAGAAAAGCCGACCTTATAAACCGGATTTATGAAAAAACCGGTATACCTAAAGTAGATGTATTGGTGACACTTGAAACAATGTTTAAAGAAGTTAAAGATACTTTGTCTCAGGGTGAGAACATATATATCAGAGGATTTGGCAGTTTCATTACCAAAAAAAGAGCTGCCAAAGTGGGCAGAAACATCAAGAAAAATATTGCTGTAGACATTCCCGAGCACTATATACCCGCCTTTAAACCTGCAAAAGAGTTTGTTCAGGAGGTTAAAAAACTCAAAACAGTTAAGGAAGATCAACCAAACCCGGAAGAAGAAATGTAATTTTGCCGTTTAATTTATTTTTTTGTGAAAAAACAGCAGGTTATTCTTGTATCCGGTGGAGTTTTATTATTAGTGGCTTTATATGTTTTCGGTAAAACCGTTCCCCCTCCAACAAAAGATGTAAAACCGCCTGCAGCAACCACCACTGCGCCGGCATTTGATATTAGTGTTGCCCTGGCAGCTGCTAAGAATAAGTTAACCATCTCACAGCAGGCATATATAAATTCTTTGGAATCTGCGGTTGTTCGGGGAGATGTAAAAAACCAGCAGATTCATGTTTACCACCAATTGGCTACTTTCTGGAAAGATTCGGTTCGAAGCTTTGAGCCATACGCATTTTATACCGCTGAAGCATCTAAGTTGGAAAATTCTGAAAAAAGCCTCACCTTTGCTGCCCAATTATTTTTGGACAATCTAAGGGGGATGGGAGAACCGTCTACTAAAGCATGGATGGCGGCGCAGTCAAAAGAGCTGTTTGATCGTGCTTTAAAGCTTAACCCAGCTAATGATTCAGCAAAAATAGGAATTGGAAGTGCCTATATTTTCGGAAGCCCGGCAGAAGATCCCCAGCAGTTAATGCAGGGGATTCAAAAAATACTGGAAGTAGCCCGTCGTGATTCAACCAACATGTATGCGCAGTTGATGCTGGGTATAGGAGGGGTGGTTTCAGGGCAATTCGACAAAGCTATCGAACGTCTACTAAAAGTAGTTAGCTACGAACCCAATAATATGGAGGCTATATTGACACTTGCGGAGGCATACGAAAGAAAGGGAGATAAGTTAAATGCGGTGAAATGGTACGAAACCAGCAGGAAATTTATAGCAAACCCGGAAGTAATTAAGGAAATTGATCAACGAATACAATCATTAAAATAAATTTTAGATAACTTAAATTAGTTTACATGCCTTGCGGTAAAAAAAGAAAACGTCATAAGATTGCAACCCATAAACGTAAAAAAAGACTAAGAAAAAATCGCCATAAGAAGAAGAACAAATAACCTCTTCACTTTACTCGTTTTCAAAGCCGGAGTTTATATAATTATGATTACTCCGGCTTTGCTTCCCAAAGCAAAACATTCTGATTTGCTTATTAATTCTTCTGCAATTGTCGACTTGATTGGTTTAAAAACGATATGTAAACAAAATAATTTCCTTTATCAACTTTCTTTGAAGTAAGTATGATATTAAATGTGAATATGCCTTGAATAAGGAATTAATTATAAATGCTGCCCCACAGGGTGTTGAAATTGCCCTATTGGAAAATAAGAAACTGGTTGAATTGCATAATGAAAAAGCAGACGCCAGTTTTGCGGTGGGTGATTTATACCTGGGAAAAGTAAAAAAACTTATTCCGGGCTTAAACGCAGCCTTTGTAGACGTAGGATTTGAAAAAGATGCTTTTCTCCACTACACAGATCTGAGCCCTTACGCTAAGTCATTACTTAAGTTTACCCAATTAGCGATCAACGATAACAGTGAGGGCGGCTTTAATTTCTCAAAGTTTGAAGTTGAATCGGAAATTATTAAAACTGGCAAAATAAACGAGGTATTAGGTGGCAAGCCGAATATACTTGTTCAGATATTAAAAGAACCTATCGCAGCAAAGGGCCCCAGGTTAAGTTGCGAAATATCACTGCCCGGTCGTTTTGTAGTGATCACTCCCTTTAATGATATTGTTGCCGTTTCCAGGAAAATCCATTCTTCTGAAGAGAGAAAACGGCTGCAGAAAATCATTGAAGCCATCAAACCTAAAAACTTTGGTGTAATTGTAAGAACAGCCGCTGAAGGAAAAAATACCGGTGAACTGCACGACGACCTCGATGCACTGGTTGAAACCTGGAAAATTATTCAACATAATTTATTGAAAGCAGTAGCCCCTGCCAAAATTTTAAGTGAGCAGACAAAAACCACCAGTATTTTGCGTGATTTATTAAATGAAGACTTCAACCGGATCGTTGTTAATGACCGGAATATTTTCAATGATGCTAAAAATTATATCCAACGCATAGCGCCTGAAAAAGCTGATATCGTTGCCTTTCATCATAACGGCTCACCGATATTTGACCAGTTTGGTGTTACCAAACAGGTTAAAGCTGCTTTTGGAAAGACAGTAAATCTTCCGAGCGGCGCTTATTTGATAGTCGAGCATACCGAAGCGTTGCATGTTATTGATGTGAACAGTGGGTACAAAAGCGTTAGTAATAACCAGGAACAAAATGCTCTGGAAACAAACCTGGAAGCCGCCGATGAAATTTCCCGTCAGTTAAGGCTGAGGGACCTGGGTGGAATTATCGTGGTTGACTTTATTGATATGAAGCTACCGGATAATAAACGTAAATTGATGGAAGCCATGGAAGATTTCATGCGTCCCGACAGAGCTAAACACGCCGTGCTTCCAATTTCGAAATTTGGTTTGATGCAGATTACCCGCCAGCGCATGAAACCTGAACTTACCATTAACACCATGGAGGTTTGTCCTAGTTGCGGTGGCACCGGCAAAATTTCTTCAACGCTGGTATTAGAGGATGAGATTGATAAAAATCTTAATTACCTTATCACACACAAACATTCTGATCTTACACTGGTAGTAAATCCCATTCTGCACGCATATCTTACAAAGGGTATATTTTCACGGAGATTAAAATGGCGTTGGAAATATAAACAACGTATCAGGATAAAAGAAAATACCAACTATCATCTTACAGAATTTCATTTCTTTGATAACCAGGATGAAGAGATCAAGTTATAACTGAAAATGCCCGGTTCCGGATTGAACCGGCTACCAGGCATTGATATAATTTGAAAACAATCTTTTAGTTTCTCCTGGTTTGATATACTAAAATATATTGTATCAGCGTGGCAATGGATGCAATTGCAGCTACAACATAGGTCATCGCAGCCCACCATAAAGCATCTTTTGCTTTTGGATATTCCCTTTGATTGGTAACATTCGTTTGCTTTAACCAAGCCAGGGCTCTTCGGCTTGCATCAAATTCTACTGGTAATGTTATTAAAGCAAATAGGGTTGTTAAACCAAAGAGAACAATTCCGGCTAATAGTAATCCCGGAAAAACACTGATCATTAATACTCCCGCCAACAGAACCCACTGCACAAGGCTGGAACTTACCTGTACTACCGGAACCAGCTTACTTCTTAAAGTAAGCCATGGATAATAAGTCGCGTGTTGTACCGCATGACCACATTCATGAGCCGCTACAGCCGCCGCTGAAACGCTACTACCGGCAAACACTTCAGCACTAAGATTTACCGTTTTTGTAGCCGGGTTGTAGTGGTCAGACAAAAATCCCTCCGCTGAAACCACCCTCACGTCATAAATCCCGTTTTCCTTTAGCATTTTTTCAGCTACCTGCTTGCCTGTCAATCCGTTAGATAGAATTATCTTGCTATAGCCGTTAAATTTACCCTTCAGGATATATGAAACCAGCATACTTATTCCTATAAAAATTAACGAAACCAAAAAAATCGATGATGTCATTTATTTAATTATTTTGTTACATGGAATATGATAACAAAATAATTAACAAAGTACTCTTTCTCTGCAATTTATGAGTTTGTTACGTAAAAATTTGACGTTTTGACAGGACATAGATATTTAAAAAAATACGACTGCCATCTTGTACTAATGCTGTAAAAAATATTATCTTAAATAATTGATATTCAATTATTTAAGTAAGTCTCACCGGCTAAATACTGTCATCAAAAGTTATTCACACAGTAAAAAAATAATTTTGTTATGTGGCACTTATTTGTAATTTAGTGGAAGAATTTAATGGGTTAGTAAGTAAGGGGTCAATCGTGAGATTGGCCCTTTTACTTTGTGGGATCTGGGCTATCGTATATTCGATTACTGGCAATCAGCCTTCAGCTATCAGCTGTCAGCTTAAGACAAGTGGTTCTTATATCCTGCCATATATAAATAAATGTTGTCAATTAAAACTTGGTCATCAGCTGCTGATCTTATTGACTCCAGCAAAAGCTGATAGCTGACGGCTGATAGCTGAAAGCCCATCTCATACCTTAAACCTCTACACATGAGTAAAATAAAAACCGCTTTTTTTTGTCAGAACTGTGGATATGAAAGTGCAAAGTGGTTAGGTAAATGTCCTTCATGTAATCAATGGAACACTTTTGTAGAAGAGCTTCAGAAAAAAGATGAATCGATAAAGGAAAATAACTGGAACAGCTATACCGAGAAAAGAACTAACAAAACCATTTCGCTTAATGACATAACCAGTAACGAAGAAATAAGGATCTTAGGTTGTGATACGGAATTAAACAGGGCTTTAGGAGGCGGAATTGTTCCAGGCAGTATTGTATTAGTGGCAGGTGAACCTGGCATTGGAAAATCTACGCTGTTTTTGCAAAACGGATTGCAGTTAAGTAATATAATAACACTTTATATAAGTGGCGAAGAAAGTGAACAACAAATTAAAATGCGCGCCGACAGGTTGAAAATAAAAAACGAAAATTTTTATCTGCTTACCGAAACTTCCACGCAAACCATTTTCCAGGAGATTAAAAAGTTACGCCCGCAATTAGTGATCATTGATTCTATTCAAACATTACATACTCCATTTATTGAATCCTCTCCAGGCAGCGTTTCACAAATTCGTGAATGCGCTGCCGAATTTCAACGCTTTGCCAAGGAAACAAACACACCGGTTTTTTTAATTGGCCATATAACCAAAGACGGCTCCATAGCCGGACCAAAAATTCTTGAGCATATGGTTGATACGGTACTTCAGTTTGAAGGCGACCGGCATTATGCTTATCGTATTTTAAGAACCCTGAAAAACAGGTTTGGCAGTACTGCCGAATTAGGGATTTATGAAATGACGGGTGAAGGCATGAGGCCGGTAACAAACCCGAGTGAAATTCTGATAACTCAAAAAGAAGATAACCTGAGTGGTATTGCTATAGCCGCTTCCATCGAAGGGATCCGGCCATTGCTTGTAGAGGTGCAGGCTCTTGTTACGCAATCAGTCTATGGTACACCCCAACGTACAGTGAGCGGGTTCGATCTTCGTCGTCTTCAATTATTATTAGCTGTTCTCGAAAAAAGGGGTGGTTTCCACTTTGGTGTAAAAGATGTATTTCTTAATATCGCCGGAGGACTAAAAGTGGAAGACCCTTCTACCGACCTGGCTGTTTTATGTGCTTTGCTGAGTTCTTATGAAGATAGCGCGATAGCCATGCACTATTGTTTCGCCGGGGAAGTAGGATTGAGTGGCGAGATACGTGCTGTAAACCGGATTGAACAACGTATAGCCGAAGCCGAGAAACTTGGATTTGAAAAAATCATTGTTTCTAAATATAATCAGAAAGGATTGGCCAAGCAGCAATTTAATATTGAGGTTATTACCGTAGGGAAGGTGGAAGAGGTTTACCAATTGTTGTTCTAGTTTAAAGTTCAAGGTTCAAAGTTTAAAATTAGGATCAAAAAAGTAAGGGTTAATGATCGGTGGTCAACTAACTAGTGTCATGTCAAACATAAACTGTCGGTTATTTTGGCTATCAGCTATCGGCAGTCAGCTATCAGGAAAACAATGCTAGAGTTAGTTTCCTCCTGATAGCTGATAGCTGAAGGCTGATAGCCAAAGCATCATTTTAGAGTTGACATAACACTAGCGCATAATAGAGAATTGAACTTTAGAATCAATGGCGGCCAAACAGCCAAACTTATAACATGCAAACTCTTTATGACCTTTCATCATCTTTGAACTTTAAATTTTAGACCTTGAACTTCCAACTCCTTCAGGATTTCTCCCACCTTTTCTTTCCCCATATTTGTGTGGGATGCGGAACCGATGCGCTTGGCATTAATTCTATATTATGCGTTAAATGCGTCAACCAATTGCCGGTTACAAATTTTCATTTACATGAAGAGAACCAGGTTGAGAAAATATTCCGCGGAAGACTACCCGTTAAGCAGGCAACCAGTCTTTGTTATTTCAGTAAAGATTCTCTTGTGCAACGTTTATTACATCAACTGAAATATAAAGGCAACAAAGAAGTTGGTTATTTTACCGGAAGAATGATGGGCGTGGCCCTCCGGCAATCTGAAAGATATGATTCGGTTGATGCATTAATACCCTTGCCATTGTTTGCTTCGAGAGAGAAAAAGAGAGGATATAACCAGGCAGCTATTCTATGCGAAGGTATTTCCGCCATTACCGGCATACCTGTATTTGCGAATATCATAGAACGTGTCAGCAGCACAGAAACACAAACGCATAAGAACAGGATTGAAAGATGGCTTAATATGGAAGGACGGTTTGAACTAAAGGATGCTGAAGCCATTAAAAATAAACACGTTTTATTAGTGGATGATGTATTAACTACAGGCGCCACACTGGAAGCATGCGGGCATGAATTATTGCAGGCAGAAAATACAATAGTAAGTATTTCGACGCTAGCTTATACGGTAAAATAACCAGGTATGAGGTATGAGGTAAAGACGCTAATTTCGCAACAGATATGTTTTAAATTATTTTACGTTTTATATGCCTGATACCTCATACCTCATACCTGATACCTTATACCTGATACCTCATACCTCATGCCTCATACCTCATACCTCATCCCTTATACCTCATACCTCATCCCTTATACCTCCTGCTTGAAGCAGTTACTATTCATTTTTATCTTCTTTTTTACACTGGTCATTTTTTCTTGCAAGAAAGAAACAATTATAACCAGCAGTGATGCACGCATTTCTGTATCGGCAGACACCATTCGTTTTGATACGGTGTTTACTTCTGTAGGTTCAATTACACAATCCTTTAAAATTAAAAATGAGAATAACCAAAAATTACAATTCAGTTCTATCTCTTTACAGGGAGGAGCCGCTTCTTCCTTTAAAATAAATGTAAACGGAATTGTAGGACCAGAAGTGAAAGATATTGAGGTAGAGGCAAAGGATAGCATCTATGTTTTTGTAACGGTATCTCTCAATCCCAATATTAGCCCACTTCCCTTTATCATCCAGGATAGTATTGAAATTAATTACAACGGCAATAAGAACCTCGTTCAATTGGAAAGTTGGGGCCAAAACGCCAATTTTTTACGATCCCGTATTATTACCGGCAAAGTTACCTGGACCAATAATCTACCTTATGTTATAATCGGCGGGTTATCGGTTGATACAAACGCCACCTTAACAATAGAAAAAGGTTGCAGGATTTATCTACATGCCGATGCCCCTGTTATAATTGATGGCACTCTATTATTAAATGGTGAGAAATACGATAGCACGAGGATATACTTCAAAGGAGATCGTTTAGATGATCCTTACAGGAATTTTCCTGCTGGCTGGCCGGGCATATATTTCAGGGGAAGCAGCAAGGATAACGTGTTGAATTGGGCCGTAATTCAGAATGCTTACCAGGGAATAGTTACAGAGCAGCCCTCGGTGAATTCCAACCCACGCGTAATCCTTAACCAGTGCATTATTGATAATATATACGATGCGGGTATCCTTGCTATTAAGTCTTCTATAAATGCCAATAACTGCCTGATAAGTAATTGCGGCAAGAATATTCAATTAATTAATGGCGGCAAATACCAGTTCAATCACTGTACCGTGCCCAGTTTCACCAGCACCTACCAATCTCATAAAGAACCGGTGCTATTTGTAAGCAACAATATAAAACAAAACAATATTATCACTTCATCAGACATGACGGCAAATTTCCGTAATTGCATTTTCTGGGCAGAATCCGGGATAGTAGATGATGAAGTAGTTACGTCGAAGCAAGGAAATACGATATTTTCTGTCAACTTTGAAAATTGCCTCTGGAGAGTAAAAACACCACCCGCCAATGTCGTAGCCACCAATATAATTATTAACCAGCTACCGGTTTTTGATAGTATTAACAGCCAAAAACACTTTTTTAATTTCAGGTTAAAAAATAGTTCTCCTGCCATAAATAAAGGAGTGAATACGGGCCTCTCCCTCGATCTTGATGGTAATCCCAGGGCTGTAGGGCTCCCGGACCTCGGGGCGTTTGAACTACAATAGGTATGAGGTATGAGCTATGAGGTATGAGGGAGAAAATTTCGAAAAATAATCATAATAAATAAAAAAAACTTTTAGCATACGCCTTCCTCATACCTTATACCTCGTAGCTCATAGCTACTAACGTTTTACATCCGAATATGATAAACATGTATCTTTAACAACGAATCCGGCAACTTTCTTCCATTAACCTTGTTGTATTTATATTATTAATAAATTAAAACTTCCAGTATGTTACGTCTCGCAATGCTTTCACTTCTGATAACCGCAGCAGTCTCCATTTACGATTTTAAAGTGCCCGGACTAGATGGCAAATCAATTGATCTGTCAAAATACAAGGGGAAAAAGATTTTGATTGTAAATACAGCCTCCAAATGTGGTTTTACTCCACAGTATAAGGAACTTGAAACACTTTATGAAACTTACAAGGGTAAGCTGGTTATATTGGGTTTCCCGGCAAATAATTTTAAACAGCAGGAGCCAGGAACCAATACAGAAATTCAGGAATTCTGCTCAAAAAATTATGGGGTAACCTTTCCAATGGCTGAAAAAGTATCTGTAAAGGGTGACGATATTCATCCCTTATTTAAATACCTCACGGAAGAAGCTGCAAAAATGGGTGTAGAAGATCCTATTAAATGGAATTTTACTAAATTCCTGATAGATGAAAAGGGCAAGCTGGTGGCAGTATTTCCAAGTAAAGTAACCCCAATGAGCGAAGAGGTTACAAAATACCTTAACTAAGGTCGCTCATAATATATCAACATCATTATATAGCGATGAGTATAATACTCATCGCTTTTTTATTTTCATTTGCTTCTTATCTTCGCCATCATGCAGTTTAAGGATATAATAGGCCAAAAGGAAGTTAAACATCACCTGGCGGAGATGGTTCAGCATAACCGTTTAAGTCATGCGCTGATATTTCTTGGAAAAGAAGGTAACGGCTCTTTGCTAACGGCCCTGGCTTTTGCTCAATACGTAGTGTGTGAAAAGGTAAACGGCAAGTTTACGGCACAATCCGATCTCTCCTTCTCCGGCAATGAAGTAGCGATTACTGACACCCTGGAGGCTCTGCAGGAATATGATTCCTGTGGTATCTGCAATGCATGTGTTAAAGCCGCGAAATATGCTCATCCGGATGTTCACTTTTCTTACCCTACCATCACCGGAAAAACCGATAAACCAAAAAGTACTGATTTTATTCAGGAATGGAGAGAATTCATCCAGCTTCATCCCTATGGGAATGTATACGACTGGTTGCAATTTTTAGAAGCCGAAAATAAGCAGGGAAATATAAGCGTGGAGGAATGTAGCGACATATTACACATGCTATCACTGAAAAGCTTTGAAAGTGAATTCAAGATACTTATTATGTGGATGCCCGAATACCTGGGTAAAGAAGGGAACAAACTGCTGAAATTAATTGAAGAACCCCCTCCTAACAGCTTGTTTATTTTTGTAGCTGAAAATGAAGAGTTGCTCCTGCCAACTATACTTTCTCGTTGCCAGCTAATAAAAATACCGGCCCTTCAGGATGCTGAGATAGAACAGGTGCTTTTAGGGGAACATAAGGTAACGCCGGCAAAAGCCGCACAAATTGCCAGTTTTAGTGAAGGCAATTACAGGGAAGCCGTGAAATTGATTCAGCACTTTGATGAAAACTGGCTGAATTTATTAAAAGAATGGCTGAATTCAACGCTTAAAACCGGTCCTGCGGCCCAGGTTAAATGGATCGATGAGATGAGTAAACATGGGCGCGAAAAACAAAAACAATTTTTACGCTATTTTAACCACATGCTCCAGCAAAGCATCCGAATGCGAATCCTGGGAGAAAATGGTGTTTCCTTTATTGAAGAAAAAGAGGTTGAATTAACCAGGCGCCTTAATAAAGCGGCCAGTATTGCCCAGCAAAATGCAATTATTGAAGAGCTGGACAAAGCCACTTATTATATTGAACGCAATGCAAACGCCAAAATGCTCTTTCATGCATTGACGATTAAGTTATACCATATTATCAGGGATAATACATTGATCACCGCCTGGTGAGGCTGAAAGCTGACAGCTTTATCTGTAATTAAACGCTATATTTGTAAATAGACACTCTGAATCGGAGGTCGGCAATATAAGAGGAAAAGAGTATGAGAGGCAGGAAGCGTTAACTTTTTTTGATACTATTTCAATATACTGAACCTGGTTGTGTCACTTGTCATTCAACAGGATATTTAATTTTATTCCTGGTGAATAGCTCATAACTGTACGCATGTACTACACAACCAACGTTTCATTCTCCTGCAACTGCCTGGTACTCAGCTCCCCTTTTTGCTTTAACTTATAAAAATTAAATAATTTATTTAATCTATGGGATGCAGCAGCTGTGGAACCGGAACACCGAACGGATGTAAGAGTAATGGCGGATGCAGCACAGGTGGTTGTAATCGCCTGAATGTGCACGACTGGTTATTAAACCTTCCATTTGCCGATCCGGAAAGCAATTGTAAAGTAATTGAGATGTCATTTAACAATGGTAGCCGTAAGGATTTTTATCGGAATAATACACTGCAATGGTTCGAAAAAGGAGAAATGATCGCTATAGAAGGGGTAAGCGGGTTTGATGTAGGTGAAGTTACCCTTAGCGGAGAAATGGTGAGGTTACAGATGAAAAAGAAAGGCATGGACGAATTTAATCCGGAAATGAAAAGGATACTCCGTCGTGCCACTGAAAAAGATATAGAGGTGATGCATCATAATAAAGCCAGGGAAAAAGAAGCTGTGATAAGGGCCCGTGCGATTACCCGCCAGCTAAAGCTGGATATGAAAATGTCTGAAGTGGAGTTCCAGGCCGATGGGAGAAAGGCCACTTTTTTTTACATTGCAGATGACCGGGTGGATTTTCGCGAGCTAATTAAGATACTTGCTTCCGAATTTAAAGTAAAGGTTGAAATGAGGCAGATAGGCGCCCGCCAGGAAGCAGGGAAAGTTGGCGGAATTGGAAGTTGCGGAAGAGAATTGTGCTGCAGCACCTGGCTCACAGATTTTAAAAGTGTGAATACCACGGCTGCCCGCTACCAGAATCTCTCCATCAATCAAACGAAATTAAGCGGGCAATGCGGCCGGTTAAAATGCTGCCTGAACTATGAACTGGATACTTACCTGGATGCTTTACAACATTTCCCGGAAAATGCAGACACCATACAGGTTGCAAGAGGAACTGCCATACTGATAAAAAAAGACATCTTCAAAAACCTGATGTGGTACATTTTACAGGAAAGTAACAAACATTACCCCCTGACCATTGATAGGGTTAAAAAAATAAAACTGTTGAATAGCCAGGGTATTATACCGGATGAACTGGAACCTGTGGAAGTTACTACCGGCAAGCCGAAAGAAGTAGAACCTGAATTTGTTGATGTTGTAGGGCAAATCAGCTTGCGTAGCCTTGATAAATCAGATCGTAAGAAAAGGATGCAAAATGAAAGGCCCCAAAGGGACCAAAAAGACAACAGGAGCCAGGGCAATGCAAGAGGACAGGGACCTCAGCAGGGCGCACAAGGCAATCAAACCCAGCAGGGATCTCAATCACCTTCAAGACAGCAGGGACCTGCAAGGCAACAAAATCCACAAGGGCCACCATCAAAACAACAAGGTCCGCAGGGACCTGGGAGGCAACAGGGTTCACCTTCAAGACAAGCAGGACCTCAGGGTGCGCCTAAACCTGCACCAAGGCAACAGCGAGATCCCCGAGACCAGCGTAACTCAAAAGACCAGACCAACAGGGATAATAAACCCCCGTTGGATGATACACGAAAATAATAAAGATGTTATGGTTAAAAGGAAACACCAATTTTAACTACATCCAATCAAATGAATTTTATAATTTAGCTTATTAAAAAAAATCATTCATATGGCTATATTAAATTCCGGGAATCCGGCTTTAAACGATAAAACTTTTCAGGGGGGATATTCCCTGAGTGAATCAGAAGTAATGACTGAACGGGGAACATTGAACAAGTTCTTTATGTTATGTATCCTGGTAATTGCTTCAGCCTCCTTTACCTGGAGTGCAGCTACACAAGGTAAGGATATAACTTCCTGGATATGGATAGGTGCACTGGGAGGTTTGGGCGTTGCAATAGTTACCATTTTTAAACCAATGTGGGCTTCCTTCCTGGCACCAATTTACGCTTTGCTGGAAGGCTTATTCGTGGGTGGTATTTCAGTAACCTATAATCATATTTTTGATAAGATCGCCCCTGGTATAGTTATGCAGGCAGTAGCGCTGACGTTCGGTACGGTGATAGCCATGTTTTTATTATACCGGTTCAGGGTAATAAAGGCAACTGAAAGATTTAAATCCGTTATTGTTACTGCTACAGCCGGAATTGCGATTTTTTATCTTATTAGTATAGGCCTGCGCTTCTTTAACGTGAATATTGGTTTTATTCATGAAGGAAGTACATTAGGCATTATTTTTTCGCTTGTAGTAGTAGCGGTCGCTGCCTTAAATTTAATTATGGATTTTGACAGGATAGAAACCGGCGTTGCAACCGGGGCACCAAAATACATGGAATGGTATGGAGCTTTCGGCTTAATAGTTACCATCGTTTGGTTATATCTTGAAATTTTGAGATTGCTGTCTAAATTGAATAGCAGGAATTAAGCAAAACCAATAATACGCTAATATTTTTAAAAGCCGGGCTAATCCCGGCTTTTTTGGTTTTAATAACTTTTCGTGGCATCAGGGCTGGAGCAAGCCTGCCCCTACAGAAGCCTCGATCGCATCATTTCATTATCTGCAGGCACACAGGTTTTGGAACCTTAATTTGTTCACCCGTATCTTGTAATAGACCAGTTTGTCGGTTTCTCTTAAATATCACAATATTGTCGGTATCCTGGTTCGCTACCAACAAATAATTGCCCGAAGGATCAATAACAAAATTACGCGGTGTTTTTCCTAACGTTGATTGAAATCCTTTGGAAACTATTTTACCTGTTTTGGAATCAATTGAAAAAATTGCCAGTGAGTTCTCATCCCCCCGGTTAGAAGCGTATAAATAATTGCCATCGGGAGATATATGGATATCTGCACTTCCGATACCTCCTTTGAAATCTGCCGGATGCGCAGCAATGCTTTGTACTAAAGTTAATTTTCCCTTATTATACTTGTAAGCAATTACATTACCGCTCATCTCTTCAATCAAATAAGCAAATTGCTGGTTGGGATGAAAGGTAAAATGTCTTGGTCCGCCACCGCCAGGCGTCACTTCTGTAAAAGGAGGCTGTGCATCCTGCAAGGGTTTACTGGCTTCCGGATGAAATTCATATGCAAACACCTTATCCAATCCCAGGTCAGGACTAAATATATAATCCTGGTTGGGGGAAAACACCGTTGAATGAACATGAGGTTTTTCCTGGCGTTTCGCATTTACGCCGGTACCGGTATGTTGAATCAATTGGCTATACGGCTGTAGTGCGCCATGGGCATCAATCGGCAGGGCTGCCAGGCTACCACCGGAATAATTTGCTACCACTGCCCATTTATTGTTTTTACTTACTGTAATATAACATGGAGCATCCCCTCCACTCAGCTGTTTATTAATAAATGAAAGCTTACCCGTTGTTTGATCAAATGAAAAGGCACTTACACTTCCGGGTTTTGCGCCACCTGTTTCGTTAACTGCATAAAGAAATTTCTTGTCAGCTGAAATTGCCAGGTAAGAAGGATTAACAACATCTTCGGTACTACTTACGGCTTCAGATTTACCAGTGGCGCTATTAAATCGGTAAACATATATTCCTTTACTACCGCTATTTGTATAGGTTCCCACAAAAAGATAGTAAGATTGTGCCGAAACACTTCCTGAAATAAACATCAACAAAAACAATAACATTCGCATATAAGTGGTTTTTAATGCAATAAACCTACGAAAACTACCATTATATACCAATATGAAATAAAAACAGGCTGCTTCAATGTTAATGCAGAACCAAAAAGTAAGCATCTTTATGAAAAGATAGGCAATGGGTTTAAAAATTGACAATAGTGAACTTCGGATGCCGGCCCTGCTTTATGCTCCGTTTAATTTTTTATCTAAATGACTGAAGAAATTCTCTCCATAAAAAAAACACCTAAAGTTTTTCGTAAAAAAACTATCATGGCGCTACCTCAGATGTTAAAGGAAGCGTTCAGGTTACTCAGTAAAAATGATCCACTCCGCATGGCAGGCGCCACAGCATTTTTTACCTCTTTTGCACTTCCGCCAATATTGATCATTCTCATACAGGTATTAGGACTTGTTTTTAATAAGAAAAGAATCAGCCGCAACCTTTTTGAAGGATTAACGGGTATCATCGAAAAAGAAGGCACACAACAGGTAGTAAGTACCCTGAGAGCTTTTCGAAAATTAGCCGATAACTGGATAATTACAATTGCTGGATTTCTTTTTTTGGTGTTTGTTGCCACCACGCTTTTTAAAGTGATCAAAGACTCGATTAACCAGTTGTGGAAAATAAAAGTGGTAAAAAGAAAAACTCTTCGTTTAACAATGCGGGGCAGGCTGCAATCTTTTATGTTGATAGTAATGGCCGGTGTGCTGGTTATTCCCGGCCTTTTTTTAACAGCAGCACAGGCATTCCTCGAAACATATCTTTCTGAAATATCCCCGGCATTATCATTTTATTTTAATAGTGGATTGAACTATCTTGTTTCTGTAGTAATTGTCATGCTTTGGTTTGCTATATTATTTCGCTACCTGCCAGATGGAAGGCCCACCTGGAAGGTGGCTTTAACCGGGGCGCTGCTTACCAGCCTTTTATTTAATACCGGCAAATTTATATTACATTGGCTCCTCCTGAATGGCAACATCCAGGAATTATACGGTTCCTCTGGCTCTGTAGTAGTGCTACTACTTTTTGTATTTTACTCCTCCCTGATATTATATTTTGGAGTAAGTTTTACCAAAGTCTGGTCAGGATGGGTTCTTAGCCCGATTAAGCCTTTATCGCATGCTGTTCGATATAAAATATCAGAAATTCCTGACGATGATGAAGTGAAGAAATAACATTCAACGCTGGAAATTAACTATTTTAGGTATGATAACAATATCACAAATTCTGCACCTCCTTAACAATATTTTCTTCTTCATCATTTCATCAAACGATTACCTCAATTCATTCCTGTATCAAATACTATTTTGCAAAAACTCAGAGATTAACATCTTTGCTGATATACGTTTTTAGCTAAATATTTAAATCAGTTTCACGTGCGAAAAAAAATATCCACGATCCCGTTTTTTATTCTAATAATCATATCCATTTTAGGAGTAATATTTTCCGGCGTACCAGCTACACCGGTCATCACCAATGGCATAGTTGCCGGTGACGTAGCGTGGATGTTATGTTCCGCAGGCCTGGTATTACTTATGACGCCTGGCCTGGCTCTGTTTTATGGAGGTATGGTAAGTACAAGGAACGTGATTTCTACTATGCTGCAAAGTTTTATTTGTATGGGCATTATCAGTATTCTATGGATAGTGGTAGGATTCAGCCTGGCATTCGGTGATTCTATAGGAGGTTTTATCGGCAACCCGGCTACCTTTTTTATATTCAGAGGTGTTTTGGAAAGTAAGCCCTGGCCATTGGCAAGCACTATTCCCTTGGTGCTGTTTGCTTTCTTCCAGTTGAAGTTCGCGGTAATATCACCCGCGCTAATAACAGGTTCTTTTTCTGAAAGAATACGTTTTACCTCTTACGTCGTTTTCGCATGCCTTTTCAGTATGCTGATTTACGCTCCCATAGCGCACTGGACCTGGCATCCGGATGGCATGCTTTACAAAATGGGTGTTCTTGATTTTGCCGGTGGGACGGTTGTACACATATCAACAGGTTGCTCCGCTTTAGCGGCGGCCTTGTATCTTAGAAAACAAAAATCCCGTGAATTACACACATCCCCTTCCAATATACCGTTTGTCTTAACTGGTACCGGTTTGCTTTGGTTTGGCTGGTTTGGCTTTAATGCCGGATCTGCCGCAGGGGCTAACAATACGGCAGCCATTGCACTAGCTACTACCAATACTGCGGCGGCCGCGGCAGCTATGGCCTGGATATTATTCGACACGTTCAAAGGCAAAAAGCCTTCCGCATTGGGTTTCTGTATCGGAGCCGTAGTAGGCCTGGTAGCCATAACACCTGCGGCGGGTTACGTAACAATTCCCAACAGTATTTTTATTGGAACCGTTGCAAGTATTATCAGTAATATAGTGGTAGAATGGACCGCTAAAACGAGTATTGATGATACACTGGATGTTTTTCCCTGCCATGGTGTAGGCGCGATATCCGGCATGTTAATGACGGGAATTTTCGCTCACGTTGCCGTGAACCCGGCCAACACAACAGGAAATGGTTTATTATATGGTGAAACTAAATTATTTATGGCACATCTTGCCGGCCTGGGGATCGTGGTAAGTTTTTCTTTCTTTGGCTCCCTGCTATTATTGAAAATTACTGATCTTATCTCCCCGCTAGGGGTCAATAAAGAAGAAGAGATTGAAGGGCTTGATATTACACAACATGGTGAAAACGTAACGTTGCAGCAGGTGTAAATGGCAATCAGCTATCAGCCTTCAGCTATCAGCTTGAATAACGTGGGAGAAGGATATAAATACAGATTACGTCCAATCTTTTTAAGAGATAAAAATTTATCTTTCCGCTTTAATTACTTGAAATAATTTATAACAGTTTAACGTAAAAGTTATGTCGAAATGCAGTTTCATTATTCCCGTTTCCGGGAATTCGCAAGAGATTCTTGCGAAGGCAAAAATGGCTATTGAAAAACAAGGCGGCGTATTTACCGGTGATCATCTTTCCGGGAATTTCAATGTAAATGTATTGGGGAATATAACGGGCACTTATACCATTACAGGCCAGGAAATGTTTGTTGATATTTTATCCAAACCCATATTTATACCCTGCAGCCAGATTGAAAGTTTTATGAGAAGTCAATTAGTATCGTAGGGGCGGCAGCTTGCCCCGGCCGCACCTGGTGTATGATTGTTCCTGCATCACCAATTATCAGCTTTATATACTCTCTTTCCGTTTAGCGTACTAACAATACGGTGCCCTTTTGGAAGTACGCCTTACCGGTGTAATCTATTGCTTTTACCACCCAAACAAACTTGCCCGGATCCTGGGGCTTTCCTGCCTGGCTTCCATCCCAGCCGGTATTGTTAATGCCGGATGAGTACACCATTTGCCCCCAACGATTGTATACATTAAAATATTCCAATAGGTGCATTCCAACAGCAATTGGCCTTAAAAGATCGTTACTGCCATCGCCATTGGGGCTGAAAGCATTGGGGACAAAAACAGATGGAAGCGTTTTGAAAACGTTTACTTCCATAAAAGCGGAATCAACACAGTGAGATTGATTATAAACCAGCAGCTTGTATTTAAGCCCTCCGAATGGCATGTTATATAGAGCCAGGGGATCCGCGATATTGTTTGCCGATAAACCTGTTGCAGGCAACCATAGATAATCTACTCCACCTGTTGCATGAAGCTGTAAAGACTGGCTTACAACTACAGAGGTATCCCTACCTGCAAAAGGATGAATCTGGGGCAGAACGGTAACAACTACCGTATCCGTACCGGCTTTGGGACAGCCCTTGTTATCATAAGCGTACAGTACATACTTCGTGGTTGCAGTTGGCCTGGCGGCAGGATTTAATAAATTGGCATTAATCAGAGTTGATACTGGAGACCATGTGAATGATATTCCATTCATCGTGCCATTTAGCTGGGCGAAACTTCTATAACAGATGGTAGTATCAACGCCTGCATTTACTAATGGATACGGCACAGGATTCACTGCTATCCTGGCGGAAGCAGTGCAACCGCCTATTGCAGCGGTTACCTGGTAAGAAGTATTGACCAGGGATACAACCGATGCATTTTTTAATGAAGGATTAATTACCTGGGAAACGGGCGACCACGAATATTTGAATCCATCAGATGTTATAAGCAACTGCACAGTATCGCCTTTGCATATAGTGGTATCATTCATAACCTGCAGGCTAACGTGATCGGTTACCTGCACTTTTACTGAATCGCGATTAAGGCAACCATCGTCATCAAGGTCAACAAAATAAGTGGTGGTTGTGGGAGGTGAAACAGTTGGAGTGGCACTTTTATCATCACGTATATCCTGGAGGGGAGTCCAGCGAAAGTTTCCTTTCCCCCTCGCTTGCAATTGAACCATATCTTTCACGCAGATCAGGGAATCACGAAATGACAATGTTATAGGGGGTTTATCATAGATCAAAACATTTTTAAATAGTGTATCGAGGCAACCAAAGGAGTTACCAGAGATCAGGCGGACACTTTTTGCGCCAATTGCTGCGTACGTGTAGAAAGGATTTTTCTTATCTGAAAAACTAAGGGCAATATCATCTTCTCCAAATTCCCAGTTCCAGAAATTTATGGCTCCGTAAACAGAGGTAGTAGCATCCGTAAATGTGGTTGGCTTTTTATAACACACGCCTTTCCAGTTGAAATCAAGAATAAATCCCGGGTAAACTCTTGCTACCGCGGTAGTGGAATCAGAACATTCAATGCCTTTGTTCACAATCAGTTTTATAGTAAATATGCCGGTATCCGGGAAACTGTAGCTTACTTTTTCCAGGTCGGAAGTGTATAAGCTAACCCCTTTATTGTCGATGAATTCCCAATGTTGTGTAACAATCAGCGGACTAACAGAAAGATTGGACAAGCTGATGGTTTTTGTGTCTTTGCAAAGCATGTATTCCCGTTGAAGTTTCGCGCCCGCAATAGTACACGGAGCAATATTTATCTGGATATCTTTTCGTTGGGTGGCAATCACCAATCCGTTCCTGATTTCAGAAACACATACTGTCACTACGTAAATGCCGGCATCATCCGGTGCAATACCAGTGATATAACCTGAGTTAGGATCAATAACTACTTTGCTGCCTAACGGAGACGACCCAGTGTAAACGGAGGTATAAGGCACCGGCTGATAAGGCGGCGCAGCAGGCGGCGAACTGGTATTAGCTCCTCCATTAACGCCACCCTGGTACGCATCGCAAAAAGAATATCTAAGGTTATCCCCGTCACTATCCACTGCGGCGAAGCTGTAATTAAATGGCGATCCGGCGCAAATTACTACCAGGTCGCTTCCTACAAAAGCGGCGCTGGTGTTTGTAGGCCCTGCAGGAATGGCCTGGTTCCCCGGAATTTCAGCGGTATAGGTAGCACCAATAGAGCTCGATGTAATAAGATTATTGATGCCTGCTACCCTGTAAATAAATTGCCCCGTTATAATATAACCGTCGGGAGATGGTGGAAGTGAAGTGGAGAATTCATAATATCCTACTTCATAACAAACCGTTGGAGGATTACTGATGCAACGATTAAAATCTGCCAGTTCTACAGTTTGTTTTCGCGTAAGCGGAACACTAACGTCCAGGAACCTGCTGTTGGTCGATTTATTAAAAAAAGAAATAACGGCAGGATCATTAAATTGCCTGCCGCTATTACACCGCATCAAAAGTTTTAAAGTAACGTTATACTGGTATTGACCATTTGACATGCCATTGAAAACATAAAACATCTCCCCACCCGTAATATGACTTGCCGATGCATTGAAGAAAAAACAAAAAGATAGTATAGATACTAAAAGTGTTCTCATACCTGTAAATAAGAATACGGCAAGGCGGGTTAGGATGCTTTATACTTTTCCTTAATCGTTTCCATTCGTTTAATGTACGTTTTTTCCGGCAAATTAACCCGAATGGATTGTGATTTTGTCAGTGGCAGATATGAGTTAACCTTGTGAAAGGTTGTAAGAACTAATGTTCCCACATATAAACAAGTTATTTTTCTATCTTTTCGATAAATTAATTACCGTCCAGCAAATTTCCCAATCCTCCCAATACACTGCCTTCTTCCTTGCGACGGCCTACGCCGTAGGAAATAATCTTGCTGGCAAGCCGGCTGATAGGTAACGATTGCAGCCATACTTTTCCGGGACCACGAAGCACAGCAAAAAATAATCCCTCTCCACCAAAGATCCAGTTACGCACACCTTTAACCAATTCAATATCAAAATCTACCGCCCCGGTGTAAGCAACTACACATCCTGTATCCACCCTTAAAAGTTCGCCGGGAGCAAGGTTCTTTTCCACCACGTATCCACCGGCATGCATAAATGCCATGCCATCACCTTCCAACTTCTCCATGATAAAGCCTTCCCCACCAAAAATGCCGGTACCCAGCCTGCGTTGAAAATGGATGCCAATGCTAACACCTTTCGCCGCGCAGAGAAAAGCATCCTTTTGAGCAATTACTTTGTTACCGTGAAGCTGCAAATCAATAGCGATGATCTTACCTGTATAAGGCGCAGCAAAGCTCACTTTCCTCTTACCCATCCCGATATTGGTGAAAGCGGTCATAAATAAACTTTCCCCTGTAAGAATGCGTTTACCCGCTGAAAGTAATTTACCTAAAATACCGCCCTGCTGTTGCTGCTGTGAACCATCGCCAAAGATGCTTTGCATCTGGATATTATCTTCCATCATCATAAAGGCTCCACTTTCGGCAATAGCCGTTTCATCAGGATCAAGCTCTAATTCTACAAATTGGAGTTCCTCTCCATAAATCTTGTAGTCTATTTCATGATTACTTCTCATGGTATAAAAGGTTTTTGTGAAGTTAGCAAAGAATATAAGTAAATTTTAATTTACTATTTGAACGGAAATTGAAATAACCGATATTTCATTAAATTGTATTTTCTTATACTAAACTAATTATATGAAAAGAAATTTGCTGATGCTATTAGTAGTAATGTATGTTACCGTGCAGGCTACCGGTCAAACAAAACTAGTGGAGAAAATCTCAAGGACAGGTAATGAATTGACAATCCCCTATGAAAAATATCTACTTTCAAATGGCTTAACGGTGATTGTTCATGAAGACCACAGTGATCCTGTAATTCATGTTGATATAACATACCATGTTGGCTCAGCACGGGAAGAAATAGGAAAATCCGGGTTTGCGCATTTCTTCGAACACATGATGTTCCAGGGTAGTGATGATGTAGCAGACGAACAACATTTTAAAATAGTAACAGAGGCCGGTGGCACCTTAAATGGTTCTACCAATCGCGACCGCACAAACTATTATGAAACAGTTCCAAATAACCAGCTGGAAAAGATGTTGTGGCTGGAAGCAGACAGGATGGGCTTTTTACTGGATGCTGTAACACAGAAAAAATTTGAAGTCCAACGTGCAACTGTAAAAAATGAAAGAGGACAAAATTATGATAACCGTCCTTATGGATTAGCCGGTGAAGTTATTTCTAAAAACCTGTATCCTTACGGTCATCCCTATTCGTGGATGACGATCGGTTATGTAGAAGACCTCAACCGCGTGAACGCAGATGATTTGAAAAATTTTTTTCTTCGATGGTATGGCCCTAATAATGCTACTCTTACTATTGGTGGCGACGTAAAGACAACTGACGTTATCAAGTTGGCAGAAAAATATTTTGGTGTTATACCCCGCGGGCCCGACGTACAAAAAGTTGTTGTTCCACAAGAAGTTCTTGAAAAAGACAGGTACGTATCGTATACCGACAACTACGCGCGGTTGCCGATGCTTGCAATGGTTTACCCTGGTGTGCCGTTTATGAATAAAGACATGGCAGCTTTGGATTGTCTAGCTCAGGTGTTGGGGCAAGGTAATAATTCATTGCTTTACCAGCAGATGGTAAAACCACAGCTCGCCTTGCAGACATCTGTTAACAGTATTCAATACGAACTTTCAGGAGAGATTACTTTCCGGGTGCTGCCCTTACCGGGTAAATCATTGGGAGAAATGGAACAACTGGTAAGAACTGCTCTTGATTCATTTGAAAAACGGGGAGTAACAGATGAAGACATTCTCATGTTCAAAGGAACCAATGAATCAGAATACATTTTTGGTTTGCAAAGTGTACAGGGAAAAGTTAACCAGTTGGCGTTTTTCCAGACTTTAAACGGCAATCCAAACCTGATAGGCGAACTGCTTAAAATGTATAATGCCGTAACAAAAGAAGACGTGATGAGGGTCTATAATCAGTATATAAAAAATAGTCATGCAGTAATATTAAGTATTGTTACAAAGGGAAAGGACAGCCTCATTGCTAAAGCGGGCAATTACACCATTGATTCAAGTCATTATAAGGCGCCGGATTACGGATATGCTTCATTAAAATATTCAAAGGCAAAAGATAATTTTGACCGGAGTAAAATGCCTGGTAATGGTCCAAATCCAGTGGTAAAAGTGCCGGCATTCTGGCGAAAGGATCTTCCCAATGGATTAAAAATGATAGGTGCGGAAAATAACGAAATTCCCGTTGTAAACATATCTATCAGCATTCCGGGAGGGCATTTGTTACAGGCTAACGATACTTCTAAAATTGGCCTGGCTAATCTTTTCGCCAGCATGATGAATGAAGACACCAAAAAACATACGGCCGAACAAATGATGCGCGAATTGCAAAAGCTTGGCAGTTCAATAAATGTTACCAGTGGTACAGATGATATACATTTTAATGTTCAATGCCTAAAGAAAAATGTTGACAAAACACTTGCATTATTAGAGGAAAGAATATTTCAACCAAAATTTACCGAACAGACTTTCAACCGCAGGCAGAAACAAATGCTGGAAGGTTTAAAACAAGCAAGATCGCAACCGGCTTTTGTAGCCAATGAAGTAATGGCTAAAATAAATTATGGCACCCATAATATTTTAGGAATGAGTGAAAGAGGCACAGACAATACGATCAGGAATATTACCTTAAAAGACATTGAAACCTATTACAATAATTATATTACTTCCCAGGACACAAAGGTGGTTATTGTTGGTGATATTAAAGAGAAAGAAATTCAATCCAGGCTCAATTTCCTGAATCAACTTCCCAATAAAACGATACAACTTCCTGTGGTCGATTTTAAGCCAGAAGCTACCAATAAGGCGATGATCTTCCTTGTAGATATTCCCAAGGCTGCTCAAACGGAATTCCGCGTTGGATATGTGACCGGGTTAAAATATGATGCCACTGGTGAATACTATAAGACAGGTCTTATGAACTTCTCGCTGGGTGGAGGCTTTAACGGGAGGTTAAATCTTAATCTTCGTGAAGACAAGGGTTGGACCTATGGTGCGCGGTCTGCTTTTGATGGTAGCAAATACAGCGGAATTTTTGAATTTAGTTCAGGCATTAAAGCTGATGCAACAGACAGCGCTTTAACCGAAGTAATAAAAGAAATAAAAAATTTCTCCAGCAATGGCATTACAGATAATGAATTGGGTTTCCTAAAAAGTGCGATTGGGCAGAGAGATGCATTACGTTATGAAACGGGTCAGCAGAAAGCCGGGTTTTTAACCAGGATACTTGAATACAAGTTGCCGCCCAATTATGTGGAACTACAAAATAAAATTCTTGGCAACATTACCAAAGCAGAAATAAATGATCTTTCAAAAAAATGGATCCAGCCAGATAAGTTAAATATGCTGATGGTTGGTGATAAAGCAAGGATTTTGGCAGGTTTGCAAAAAATGGGATATCCGATTGTGGAATTAGATGCCGATGGCAGATCAGTTGAGAAGAAGGCTTTGTGAATCATAGCAGGCACAAAAACAAGGAGAAACACCGTAAAGAAATAAATTATAAACACCGTGTTTTTCCGTGTTTCAGTGCCTCCGTGGTTTTCTAATCGGCCGCAGCAGGGTAACCCGAAAATAATTTATCGACTCCATTATTGATCGTCTTTTCCAGTTTTGAGTCCTTTTTGGGTATGATATCCCTAACCGCAGCCTGCCATACAAGCTTGTTTTGTTTCCTGTCAACAAGGTCAACTGTTACTGTTCCTTCGCGGTACCGGCCAACTTCCACCTCCTGCGATTTCCAGGAATATCTTCGCTGCCCTATGTAACGCGGAGCGTCCGTTCTGATATCTGTCTGGCGCGTTTGAACCTCATCACTAATCACTACACCTATGTTTATTAATAGATCCGGGTTTGTTTTACTTAACAGGTACCCGAATTTCTGCAATTTAATGGCGATGGCATTCTCCAGTTTTTCTACACTCTCATTAAATTTCTGAGAAACCGTATCACCGCTGGCTTCCACTTTATAAAAATCAAACGTTTTATAAGAAGAAAAATCGGTTCCTTCGGCTTTTTCTGTTTTCAGAAGCTTCGCAGAAGAACAGCCTGTTAATAAGAGAATAAAAAGGAATACGCTATAACGTTGCATATGGTTAGTTTTATTGATTAGTATTCTAATTCTGTGCCGGGATTATATTATAAAGACTTCTACGATTTAATTGCATTTTAAAATATTCTGATTTTCCATCCGTCTACCTTTATACATGGAAGACGGATTGACGATATCACAAGGAACAATCAACCCAAAATTGAATATAACCCAGGTTATCAATGATTACAGCAAAAGATTGCTGGGTTTTATCCGCAAAAGGGTAAAAACAGAGGCTGATGCCGAAGACATACTGCAGGATGTTTTTTACCAGTTTCTTGGCAACCGTGAACCGATTGAACAACTGACCGGGTGGCTTTTTACCGTGGCGAGAAACAAGATTACTGACAGGCAAAGAAAGAAAAAACCGGAAGCTTTAGAAGAGTTATTCGTCAGTGATGATGAAAAGTTTGACTGGACGGAAATTTTCTTCGACGCAACAGATTCGCCGGAAACCCAATATTTACGATCGATGTTCTGGGAAGAACTGAACAACGCACTAAATGAACTTCCACCTGAACAAAGCTCGGTTTTTATTATGAACGAAATGGAAGGCATCCCGTTTAAAACCATTGCTGAACAAACCGGGGAAACGATCAACACCATGCTTTCACGTAAACGGTACGCTGTATTACACCTGAGAGAACGTCTCCGCACCCTCCGTGATGAATTAATTAATTATTAAAAGAAAAAACAGATATGAAAAATAGATTCTGGCTCCGCAAAATTGTAAAGGTTTTGTTTATCCTTCCCTTAGCAATGCTCGCTTTTGGCCTGGTGGTAATGTATTTATGGAACGCTACCTTGCCGGCAGTGATTCATGTAACAACTATCAATTTCTGGCAGGCGCTTGGTATCCTATTACTTTCCAAAATACTTTTTGGTGGGTTTAGAGGCGGATGGGGTGGCCGCCAGCGCCACTGGAAAAACGAGATGCAAAGTAAGTTATCCACCATGACACCTGAAGAAAAAGAAAAATTTAAGCAGGATTGGAAAGACCGTTGTTCAGGGTGGGGAAGGCCCTTCCCTTTCCAGGAAGGATCCCGCTTCAGAAACACATCTGAACCAACCAACCCTTCCACCGATTAATTAACCTGAAAATCACCTGACATGAATATTCTCGTTTTCAAAACCAATATCCGTTATAAAAAACACCTTAACGAGATTGTGCCGTATCTAAACAGCACGGCTGGAATAATGCGCTGGAATGTAGATTTTCACGACAAGGATAAAATATTGAGGATAGAGGCTAGCGACCTCCATCCTCAATTCATAGAAACAGTTCTACAGCAAGCCGGGTATTTTTGCGAGGAGCTTAAGGATTGAGGAACAGGTATGAGGTTTGAGGTTTGAGTTTGGCTATCAGCCATCAGCTATCAGCTAAACTCATACCTAATTACTTATCCCACCACCCTGTTCTCCCACACGTTTATTCTCATCTTCAACACCTGTTTTACGTTGACGGGCCGCCTTAACCTGGTTGCTCCCAAATCTATAGGTGAAATTCAATTTAAACTGCCGGCTTTCCCAGCCACCACCTGCTTTGATGTACTGGCTGGCAAAATCACTGGTTCCACCCCACTGCATCGTTTTAAAAATATCACTTACCGATGCTTTCACTGTTCCTCTACCTTTTAAAACAGTTCTCAATAATCCCGCATCAACTCCATACATCTCTTTGCTTTTGAAAGTGCCCTGCCAGATAGATGGAGAAGTATAAAATGCGCTCAATTCGGCAGTATATACTTTAGCAAATTTTATGGTATGCTGTTGATAGAGATTGAATGCGTAAACATCCAGGTCTATCTTTCTGCCTGTGCCGAAATTAGCCTTGTAATGAGAGTAATAAGCATTGAGGTTTACAAATAAACTATATGATTTATATTGAAACGGGTAGCTGATATTAAGACTGGTTATATCCTGTGTGGCAAGATTCTTTTTGGTAATAAAACTTTTAGATACTTCGGCTGTATCAATCAGTTGTGTAAATACGTCTTTCACGTGACTATAGGATAGCGTACTGGTTAGCTTATACTTATACGTATGCGTTATAGCAAATGAATTGGTGTACTGGGGCGTTAAGCGGGTGTTGCCTTTCTGGAAAGTATATTCGTCTAATTTAAACTCAAATGGGTTAAGATCCTGGTAAGCTGGGCGATCTATTCGCCGGCTATATCTAAAACCTAACTGGCTGGTGGGTTTTTTATTGAATGTAATAGCTGCACTTGGAAAGAAGTCAGTATAATTTCGTTTAAAGGTAGAATCATATCCCTTGTAGCCTCCTGCATTCGATTGAAAGCCATTCGAACGCCCTTCCACATTTGTGTTCTCCATACGAACACCCAGTTGAACTACAAATCCTTTAAAAGACTTATTATAGTTCGCGTATAAAGCATTGATGTTTTCTTTATAATCAAAGCTATTGCTGCGTAGCGTATCGAGTGTTTTAAAATTGGTAACAACATTATAACGTTCAAAATTATTCGCGCTGTTAACGTAAGATATTTTACCGCCGAATCCGAGACGTCCCTTTTTAAAGTTCTGTTCGTAATCCGTCTTGAAAGAATAAATGTCAATAACAGTAGGCGCTAACATATTGTAAATTCGGCTGTCGAAGAGGGAACCGGAAGGATTATAATAAAAATTCGGCTGCATCTGGTCACTTTTGATGTTATAGGAGCCGTAATCAGCATCCATATTTAATTCATGACCCGAAGTATCTGCATACTTGTAATTTACATTAAGGTTGGTGTTGTTTCGCCTTGACTTACTGCTGTTATCGGCAACAAGCGATTTTACCAATTGACCTGTTGGAATATAAGAGATAGGGGTGCGGCTTATATTAGCGAAGGTGTTTTCAGCATAATTTCCATTTACCATCACACCAACCGTACTTTTTTTATTGATAAAGTAATCAAGCCCCGCCTTAAAATTATGGCTGTTGTTACGGAATGTCATAGTTGAATGCTGATCGAACAAAGTATCCAATAGTTGTCGGCGCATAAACATAAAACTTTCGTTGCGGCTTTTATTATAATTATAATTGGCAAATACGTTCAGATGTTGGGTTCGGTTGTTAAGGGCAATACCACCCAGGTACTTTGGAAATATTCCTATTCCATAACCGGCATTCACAGATCCGTTGGTGCCGTATGATTTATCTTTTTTCAGCCTGATATTAATGATACCTGCATTACCTGCAGCATCATACTTGGCAGACGGATTTGTAATTATTTCAATAGCTTCAATGGAGGATGACTG
>JBDSBP010000057.1:0-4127 GCA_039921525.1 Chitinophagaceae bacterium
TACCAAACGACCGCTTCTTTGAGTGCCAGGGGTAATTTACCTGTTGCCCGGTCCAGGTTCTGATCTACCATTACAATGAATAGCTGCTCGCGGCCGTCACCTCGTTTATATACAAACATCTTATTACAGCCTGCATAGTTAATGTGCTTTAAAGGAATGGTGACAACATCAACGGCCAGGACATGAGCGAAAAATCGTGGCCTGCTGTAATGATAAATATACCCAACCTTATTTTCTAAAGGCACAGCCATTGGGTTATGACACAGAAAAAATACAGACATCGCTAATATGTGTTTAGGCCAAAATTAACCAGGATGCCGGAGAGTATCCCGAGGGGCTATACGCTTTTTTTGTAATAAAAAATACTAAAAAGGTTACGGGGTAGGTTAGATGTTTACATTGTAAATAGTAACATATACTATTCATTTGTAAATAAAGATTGGCAGTCACTCAATTACTGAAACATTTTTTTGACGAAATGAATAATGAATCCCTTATTATTTGGGGGACACCTTACGAAAGCGAGTGGCTCGTATTTTTTTCAGACAAGCGATCAGACCAAAATCATCTAAAGAATTCAGTAATTTAGCTTTAGATGTTGGCTTCAATTTTATATTTTCAATAAAGCATTTGTTCATGGCAAGACGAGCAATGAATTTACTGCCGTCGCAAATACTCAACGTAAAGTGCAAGCTCGTTTCATGCCCCTTTTAGTTTTACTTTCCCTGTCCGCAAGTCCAACCCCAACTCTTGAGTGCCGCCGTCTGGTTTCCGACCAACGGCAAAACATTTATTGACTACCTGGTTTTTATACGTCTAGTACGAAGAATAAAAAACAGGAAGTCTGTGGTCGAAGTCCCGACAGATGCACTCTAAAATTAAAGAGTACGTCCAGGCATGGCAATCAAACAGAATTATAAAAATAGTAAAATCGATTGGCAGTTTACAAATAAAGAAGCAAGAGTGAAATTGAAAAACTTTATCCGTCAATTAATTTTAACATAACACTACTTAAAATCTTTTCTTTTTCTCTGGGTGTCCCACCCGTAGTGTTGGCAAGATGATGTCTCACCCAGGTTTATGTACGTATGCTTTGAAACAAATAGCTATCGGCTCGGTGTTTTCATTCTATAAATATTTTCAAAAAATCAATATCTGTTCAAATATCTTTTACAACATCAGCAAGTCCACGCTTATGTGCATTACCCGGGTGAGACTCGGCTGAGAACCATTTTTGGATTCCGGGCACTCAGCAAGGAAGAAGAGAACACCGACCACGTCGTGCAGCTTTTTGACTAACACCTTAAAAGTTGGAAAATAGAAACCTTACTTTTGCTTCTAATCCGATTAAACCTGATAATTATATGAGGGAAAGACTTGATTATACCACCAGGGCCCGCCAATTTGTAGGTCGGTTTCCAATGTTTAGCTATGTGCTTACACAAATTAATTTTTGGGTTCTAGCCAATATTTTTTCGGGAACCATTTCTCATATACAAACATTGTCCATGAGCCAAATGGCGGAATTACCCGTGCAAAATGGTTTTGGTTCCGTTATTTTAATCAGCATTATCATCGGTGTCTGCTATGGAACTTGTTTAGGCATTGCAGATTATTATCTTGATATCCGGTTTTTCAGACGGATGCCGCTTGGTAAAATCATTCTGCTAAAAACATTAATCTCCCTTATCTTCCTTACTCTGCTGTTTGGTTTCCTGCGTTTCATTTTATTTGGTTTAATTATCGCCCCGACTTTAAAAGCAAATGTTGTTGCGCTTACAGAAGATACCTGGAAATATCTCTATCTTTTTTGCCTAGTATTCTATTTTGTGATGACGATTATTATCACATTCATAAACCAGGTTAATAATAAATATGGACCAGGAATCTTACTTCCCATCTTACTGGGTAAATATAGAAACCCGGTAGAAGAAGAAAGAATATTTATGTTCATGGATTTAAAATCCTCTACTACTATTGCAGAATCGTTGGGGCATATAAAATACAGTTCTTTTATACGTGATGCTTTTATGGATATCAACCAGGTGCTTTTCCCGTACAATGCACAGGTATATCAATATGTGGGTGATGAAATTGTATTGAGCTGGACAATAAAAGAAGGCTTGAAAAATTTATCCTGTGTGCATTTCTATTTTGCCTGCGAAAAACAGTTTAGCGATAAAACTGATCACTACATAAAAAATTATGGACAGGTTCCCCATTTCAAAGCAGGACTGCATATGGGCAAAGTAACAGCCGTGGAAATTGGTGCAATAAAAAGAGACATCGCTTATCATGGCGATACATTGAACATAGCTGCAAGAATACAGAGTATGTGTAATGAGTATGGCAAAAAGTTACTGGTATCTTCTTTTTTTGTTGAACTAAGTAATATAAACAGCCAGTTTTTAATTACAAGCATTGGGAATATTTTACTAAAAGGCAAAACCTCAACTGTTGGAATTGTGAGTATTGAAATGCTCTCAGAAAAATCTAGTTTCGAGTCTTGAGTTATGAGTTTCCGCCCCTTTTGGTATTCCCTCGTTTATCATTAGCCCAAATCCTCAACCAGTTCTTTGCAGTACTAATTTTTTATTTGCTCCCCATCCCGGACAGTTTAAGGTATTTAGTTTCAATAATCTTCGGTTTGGACAAGTGACAGATTTTTATATCAGCAGGTTTTTAATTCCTGAACGGCTTTCAAATTGAATACGAAATCTATAACGACAAGTACTGGCAGTTGTATAACTGGCTTAATACTGTTCCATGACAAGCCCAGCCATCAACGCGCGGTTTGGCATTATGGCGGCAGGACGTTGGCGCATAAGCTTCAGTTCTCAATTGATCTTTAGACCCGGCAGCAGTAATTCTATTGAGCAGAAGAATATGTTTTGTACTTTAATACTAAATTTAATTACCGTTGTCGGCTGACGGAACACGGAAGGCCGCCACAACGCCAAGTCATCTACGTTATGCGTAATGCTTTGGCGACAATACAAAACGCTACCAGACGACAGAAATTTCACTTTTAAAATAAACAAAAAGCATGAGAAAATTAATTGCAGCAATCAATATGACACTTGACGGATTTTGCGACCATACAGCTATAATTCCAGATGAAGAAATGCATCAACATTACGCTGACCTGTTAAGTAACGCAGACGTTGTTCTATATGGAAGGATAACATATCAACTGATGGAATATTGGCGCACTGTGGTCAAAAATCCTACTGGTGACAAGGCAACAGACGAATTTGCTGTGGCAATCGATAAGATTCCCAAAATTGTTTTTTCCAAAACGCTGAAAAATATAGAATGGGAAAGTGCAAAGTTGGCAAATCGAAATATTGAAGAAGAAGTTTTAGAACTCAAGCAACAATCGGGTAAAGACATTTTCGTTTGCAGTCCGAGTTTAATTGTAGCCTTAACAAAACTTAATTTAATAGACGAATACCAACTTTGCGTTCATCCGGTTATTGCGGGAAGCGGTTTGCCGCTGTTTAAAAACATAAATGAAAAGATTATTCTAAAACTGGTAGAGACAAAAACCTTTGGTTTTGGGGCGATAATTCTCTACTATGAATCGATTAAAAAATGACTGCTTATCTGACACATAATTTAGGACAAAGTGTAGCACATACTCATAAAAAATCATCGCTACAAGCGGGACTGGACATTTAAGTGCGACCTGGAAAGGTCAGGATTGGATTGTTTTATACGGGAACGGGAAAGAGAAACCTTGTATGCACCATATAAATTCCGGCCTGAAGCATGTGGATAATTTTTGAATGGCGAAACACATGGCGTAATAATATCTCTACTATGAATCTTCGGATACTGTCTTGCCTTCTCAACATATTTGTTGATAATATAGGAGATGCTAAGAGTGACTTTAATACGCATAGCCACCCGGTCAATATCCGATAGTTTAACAAGCACCGCTTCATTAACCTGTAGGCCGGCTAGTTAAAAAAACGCTAAAATGGTTTAACTTTTTAATGATTGTAACTTCAACAATATATTTTTTATCACCCACGGTGCCGGTCGGCACAGTGTAAAATGCGCTACAATCGTCAATGTGTATCCGTCTTGCATCATTTTAGGACAGCCCTGGCTAACAGACAAAT
>JBDSBP010000058.1:0-4416 GCA_039921525.1 Chitinophagaceae bacterium
TGCGGGCTTTTTTGATTTTGCTCCCGCTCAAAAAGTATCAAAATCACTCAATGCAAAGTGGAAAATTCGGTTACCCGAACTTTTTCACATTTCGGGTAGTCGAATTTCGCTAAAAGCCACACCCATACGGCAGTCCATTAAATGGACATCTTGTTTGGCGCGCTTGTATAATTTATTTTTAAACTTAAAATTGAAAAGAATGGAAACAAAACTGAGCGTTCTTTTTTACAGCAAAAAAGCAAAAACGACTAAGGATGGACTTGTTCCTATTTATTTACGGTAACAATTAATGGAAGCAGGTTTGAACAAAGCACGCAACGTTACATTGTTCAAGAAAAATAGTCGACTGATACCGGCAGGGCGAAGGGCAATTCAGAAGAGTCAAGAGAGATTAATCACTTTATTGATACTTTGCGGCAAAAAGTCTATAATTACCAACAAGAGATTATCGCAGAAGGGAAGTTTTTCAATATTGAAAGTTTCCGCAATAAATGGTTGGGTGTTAACGAAAAGGCGTGTACCTTATTAGAGATATTTTAGCATCATAATGACCAAATGTTTGTTCTTATCGGTACCGACTGCTCAAAAGCTACTCATGGAAAATATAAATCCACTTACGACCATACCGCTTCGTTCCTTGAATGGAAGTATAGTCAAAGCGACATTGAAGTAAATAAACTTTCATATGGGTTCATTGCGGATTTTGAATTCTATTTAAAAACAAAACCAAAATGTAATCACAATACCACCATTAAGTACCTCAGCAATCTCAGGAAAATTGTCAATTCTTGTATAAAAATGGATGGTTAGCAAAAGACCCTTTCTTTGGTTTCAAAATGAGTAAAAAAGAAGTGATCAGGTGTTTTCTTTCACAGGAAGAATTGCAGATACTAAATCCAAAAAAATTTGGCAATGCAAGACTTAATTAAGTGCGTGACATTTTTACTTTCAGTTGTTTCACGGGCCTTGCTTACATTGACGCCAAAAGGCTTAAACGTTCAGATATTGTTATTGGGATCGACGGTGAAAAATGGGTGTTTACAAAACGAAAAAAAACAGATTCATCGACTCGGATTCCATTATTGCCTACTGTTCTCGAAATTATGGATCAATACTCGAATCATGAAAAGTGTCTGAAAAATGATTGCTTATTGCCCGTCCCAAGCAATGCGAAGTTGAATGCATACTTAAAAGAGGTAGCAGATATTTGCAACATAAAAAAACACCTTACTTTCCATACTGCCAGACACACTTTTGCTACAACAGTAACATTAAATAATGGTGTACCAGTAGAGACTGTTAGTAAAATGCTCGGGCATAAGAGCTTGAAAATAACACAGATTTACGCGATAATCCTAGATCGGAAGGTAAGTGAGGATATGCAGGTCCTCAGGAATAAGTTTGGCAAGAAGGAAGCCCAATTATTATCTTAGACTATTTAAAGTTGAAACCCTGCGATACTTATACTGCGGGGTTCTCATTTTATTTTAGGAAAAAATAACAGCATCAGGAAATAATGCCGACACATCAACTTAGAAAGAACGAATCACGCACTATAATTAAAGTTAATATAAGACAGAATTTGAATTTGTTTGTCGCGGTGAGAAACGATTACATGCTTTTTTTAATTCAACATATGAACTATAAAGACACTTCCTACTTAAAACGATTATTTCAATAAACTTATGTTACTTTCCTCTTTCTCAATGTTATGACCGCAACTATAACTGGGCCAACAACAGGAACTGCTAAAAGCGCAAAAGCCATCAATAAAATTTGCCCGGTATTCATCCGTTTTTTGTTCAGCACCACCATGTATAACAAAACAGCAAGGAATAAAACATATATAACAATAATGGTGTTGAAAACCCATAAAGGCATCATGATGTCCATAAAAACGATTTTAGTGATTATTATTATTTACAGTCGCATTCCAGTTGCTGGACCGAAACACACAAGAATTCTTCCCAAACGCACCCAGAATCGACGCCATAAACCCTTTTGCAGGAATGTGAACTTATGTAATTATCTACAAATTTATTCAGCCCATCAATAGACTCCGATTTAGTTTTCCGGAATGATACGGCCGTTTTAGAACATTTATAAGTAATTCGTTGAATCGGTTCAGACGATCTTGGGAAATCTGTGGATGTTGCTTCCATGTAAAGTATTATTGCCAGCGACAGTTGTGTTTGTTCTTCGATCGATAGATCAGGCGTATCGTCGGACGCTATATCAATTTGTTTTTCCTCGTAATAAGCAGACTTGTTTTCTTTATCTACCGAAGCGTAACTGGCAGTGAAGTATTTGTCAGCAATAACTGGATTTTACTTTCATTGATATTTATATACTTAAATGAGCCGTTGATTTTAGGTCCGTCGAAATCAATAGTTCCTTTTTCAGGGTCAAAAATCGTTTGATTAAGTTCGGTGATGCCGAATCTTCGCGTCATTTCTGTTAACTTGGTTACCTTTTTTTTGTGATAGGCAATTTGCAAATCGGTTGTAGATTTTTCCGATTTGTTGCATGACAGAGTTAAAATAATATCATCAAAAGCACTAAAAATGTTAATGAGCTGGTCTCTTCCCACATGCCGGTAGCGTTGTGTGGTTTTGATGTTAAGTTTCCCGAGAATGTCCTTTATGTAGCCTATATCGATCTCTTTTTCCGGGATATAGGTAGCAAACGAATTGCGATTATGTAAGGCGTTCCTTAATCCGCATGGCAAGTATAAATTTATGTAAGTCCATAACATTGAGGATTTGAATCCATCCTTATCGGGGTTTTCAAATGCCGATTTAACCAACTGAATACTTTAATTTAAATTGCTTTGTGTCCATATTTTAAATATCTTTCATAGGTGTTTAAACCCTTTACAACACTACTTGCCTGCTTTATTTGCTGTCTTAACGTTGTTGCCCAAATTGAAGAATATCGTTTCAAAAGTTGGGACCAGCAAAAAGGCATGCCTGCAAATAGCTGCATAAACGTAATGCAGGACCGCACTGGCTATATCTGGCTTTCTACTATCAATGGCATCAGCCGTTTTAACGGAATAAGTTTTAAAGAATTCGGCAAACACAATTATTCACTATCCCTGGAAGGAGAAGTACGAAAAATTATCCAGGATAAAAAAGGAGTTTATTGGATTGCTTCTTATGAGAAAGGGCTATTTAGTATAGACTTTTCCAAGCCAAAAGAAAAGCAGATACAGGCATTTAATTCATCAACTCTTCCGGAAGAGGATTGCCCTCCATTTCGAACAATAAAATGCATAATGGATGATAACAAAGGCTTTACTAACTACTACATTGCATAGGCGACATTAGGTTCCATAAAAAATGCTTTTGTCAGGTTATTGTCTTTTTGAATTTCATCCATTATACCTTTTACTTTCTCTTTGAAAGTTTTTTTACTCGGTGTGTGTTTTGCTTTGGCTACTTTTTGCTTTGCATTATTCCATACAAGTTCATCTGGGTTGAGTTCGGGAGAATAGGGCGGCAATTGATATATTTTCAATCTTCCATTGGTGTTAGATACGAATTCTTTAACCTGCTTTGTAAAGTGAGATTTATGTCCATCAACGATTAGGGTGATGGGCGTTTTTTGCTTATGCAATAATCTCTGTAAGAATTGAATGAAAATGTCACTATTAAACCCTGTTTCATATAGCATAAACCGCAACTTCCCCTTATTATTAATTGCTGAGATAACGTTCACTTTTTCTCGTTTGCCACTTGTCTTGATAATTGGTGTTTCCCCCTTGGGCGCCCAGGTAGAGCCATATTGCGCCGTTGCATGAAAGCCTGCTTCATCCGAAAAATATATTTCTCGTTTTCCCTTTTTGGCTTCCTTTCTAATGGCTGGATACGCTTTATTGAGCCAATCCTGAACTTTTTGCGGATCTTGCTGGCTGGCTCTTTCCAATGGCCGCTGACGGCTCAGGCCCAGCTTTTTCATCAACCTGCCAACTTGTACTTTTGAATAACTTACAGAAAATTTCCTGGCAATCAATTCCGTTATCATATCTATTGTCCATAATGCATACTCAAACTGTAATTGAAGCGGGTTCTTGAGCAGCATCCTGGCCAATTGTTGCTCCTGCTTTTCAGTAATCTTTGGAGTTGGTCCTTTGGATTTTGTGCTTTTCAAACCATCAAACCCATAAGCATCATATCTGGCAAGCCACTTATAAATATTTGCCCGATGAAGGCCAAAAGTTTTTATTACTTCTTCGGGACTCTTATTTTCTAATCGAACCTGCTTTACTGATTGTATTCTGATGTATTCGCTTTGGGAATGAGATAGTTTACGACCATCTACTTTTTTACTGCTTAGTGCTTTTATCGATGCCATACGCAAACATACTAAATTTCTTTTAATTTATGTCGCCTATGCTATGAAATATTTAGTATA
>JBDSBP010000059.1:0-4427 GCA_039921525.1 Chitinophagaceae bacterium
CCGCAGCATATTTTTTCAACTCATTTTTATTAATATGGCGAGCCTGGTAGTCAGGGTCTTTTGCAATAATTGCATGACGTTCGTAAAATTTGTCCTTCATCGCACCTTCCACTTTCCGGGCAAAGCAGATCTGCGTAAAAAACGTCTTGAAACCATATTGTTCAAATAAATCTTTATAATAGGGTGGATTATAATTCATACAGTACAATGGGGGATTAAAACCTTCTGAAAGCAGGCCCCACCAACGATCGCGTTCGCCGAAATTTATAGGTCCATCCATCGCCTGCATGCCTTTTTGCATAAGCCAGTGTTTCGCTACATCGAATAAGATGTCTGCAGCATGCTGGTTATTGATAGATTCAAAAAAACCAATACCACCCACAGAAACATCATCCCCTTTATTTTTGTATTTCTTATTAGTAAAAGCTGCAATACGACCAATGGGTTTCCCTTCATCATCTTTTAATATCCACCGGATAACTTCACCAAAGCGAAATGCTTTATTCAGTTTTGAATCAAATACTTCATTTATGTCTTTATCAAGAGGTCTGATATAATTGGGATTGCCTTTATTGATATCAACATTCACCTCTAAAAACTGTTTGGCCATATTAGCATCTGTTACTTCCACTAACTGCATACGATTTTGTTATTTGACCCAAAAATGGCAAATTAAAACGAACTGAATTTTTTTTTTAAGAATATAACCTGGTGATGTTGTGACAAACCGTGTCCACATCTTTCCCCAAAAGCACTAAGTTTTATAGTTTGGTTTCCACACATCCTGGAAAGTAACGGAGGCGGGAATTTGATTTCATCACCCCCGACGGGCTTATTTTAAACTTTAAACCATTAGGTATCAGGTATCTTTACGAGGCGTCTCCCCCGGGATATGACTGGCCGGTTATCAGTTTTGCCTCCTTAAAAGAGACCAAGCATGACATATTTGGCCAGTCATGTCTTTTACATTGGCACCGTATATGCACTACATCCACTAAATTTACAATTTATGAAAGATTCAAAATTATTGATCGGTTTAATAATCGGCGCAGTAGCCGGTGCAGCTTTGGCAGTTTTTATTGCCAGCGATAAAGGACAGGAAATAGTTGATGAAATAAAAGATGCCACAGGGAAGGCAGAAAAAGAACTGAAAAAGGCAATTAGTAAATTCGAAGATAAATTAGGTAAGGGCAAAGAATTTGCGATGGACCTCGAAAAGAAAGCCGGCAAATTCATTAAACATCAATCTAATTGATTCAGCCGGACAAACAGGGGTTTTTCAAGGATACTCAAGAGTTAGCTGAAGAGTATATCCGCGAGCGTTTGCTATTATTAAAATTAGAAGCGGCAGAAAAGTCTGCCCGGCTGGTATCCATCGCATTTGCCAGTATTATAATAGGGTTAGTTTTTACGATTGTTCTGCTTCTTTTAAGCGCGCTTGGTTGTTACCTTCTGCAAATGCTTACTGACAGCTGGTTTTATGGAATTGGGATTATTACCCTGTTTTATATAATCTTATTGACTTTGCTAATAATGTTCCGTAAACCCCTGTTTTACAAGTATATTTCGAACCTGGTTGTGCGGATATTTTTTGAAAAAACTGAAAATGATGAAGCATAAAAATGCTAATGGCGGAATTGCTTCAACGGAAGATCTTAAAAAAGAACTTCACAATACGCGCCTGCGCATTCTGCAGAAGGAAGATGAATTAAGAAAAAGAGTACGGCAGGTACCGGGAGAATTGTTTTATTCAGGCATGGATAGTATAATTCCCTCTATGCTTACCGGAAAAGTTAGTTCGTTTGCTTTAAATGCCGGGAAAGGGCTTATCAACAATTTTTTTGTAAGAAAGGCTGTTTCAGCGGGCAGTTTTAAATTATTACGTTTCATTAGGCCCTCCGGTATAGCTAGAAGTCTTGGTTCGGGCATCAGGGCCGTAATAAAAAAGAAAAAATAAACTTCAATTAAGTAAAAATCCCTTCCCTTTGGAAGGGATTTTTTATGCTAATATTTTCCTACACGGTTATGGGCTGAAAGTAGTTTGCTATACCTGTACTTTATTTTTTAAGATAAATTTGAAATATTTTGGATATGACGGGTAATTATTTAATATTCACCCGGAAATTACTGTGGGTAGAAGCGGCCTATTTTTATATAGGAGATTCGGATTTTTTGATAGTGTTCCCTTACCTTTGCGCCAAATTTTATAACCTCCTTTTAAAATACTTGCTATAATATGTCCAGTACAGGTAAGATCAAACAGATCATTGGTGCGGTAGTAGATGTGCACTTTGAGGGCGCACTACCGGAAATTTATAATGCGCTGGAATTAAAACGTGATAATGGTGATATACTGGTGTTGGAAGTTCAGCAACACCTGGGAGAAGATAGCGTTAGATGCATTGCGATGGACGGAACAGAAGGGCTGATACGCGGTACCGATGTGATTGATACAGGTAAAGCGATAGCTATGCCAATTGGTGAAGGAATTAAAGGAAGATTATTTAATGTAACCGGAGATCCTATTGACGGTCTGCCTCCGGTTGATAAAACAAATGGCCGCCCGATTCATAACAAACCCCCTTTATTTGAGAATTTAAGTACCGCCTCGGAAATACTGTTCACCGGTATTAAGGTTATCGATCTTATTGAACCTTATGCGAAAGGTGGAAAGATTGGACTATTTGGCGGCGCAGGTGTGGGAAAAACCGTTCTTATCCAGGAACTGATTAATAATATTGCGAAAGGGTATGGCGGTGTTTCAGTGTTTGCAGGCGTGGGTGAACGCACCCGTGAGGGAAATGACCTGATGCGTGAAATGATTGAAGCAGGTATCATGAAATATGGGGATGCTTTTAAACACAGTATGGAAGAAGGTGGATGGGACCTTGAAAAAGTGGACATGAATGAATTAAAGGATTCCAAAGCCACATTTGTGTTTGGCCAGATGAACGAACCTCCAGGAGCGCGCGCAAGGGTTGCCCTGAGTGGTTTGACCGTAGCCGAATACTATCGCGATGGAGACGGAACCGGCCAGGGAAGGGATATCCTTTTCTTTGTGGATAATATCTTCCGTTTTACACAGGCAGGGTCAGAAGTATCGGCCCTGCTGGGACGTATGCCTTCAGCAGTGGGTTACCAACCTACGCTGGCTACAGAAATGGGATTGATGCAGGAAAGAATTACTTCCACTAAAAATGGTTCTATCACTTCGGTACAGGCGGTATATGTACCTGCGGATGACCTTACAGATCCGGCGCCGGCAACAACTTTTGCTCACCTTGACGCGACAACAGTTCTTAGCCGTAAGATTGCGGATCTGGGTATCTATCCTGCCGTTGACCCACTTGATTCCACTTCAAGAATATTGACTCCGCTTATTGTGGGTGACCTGCATTATGACTGCGCAAACAGGGTAAAACTTATTCTTCAACGTTATAAGGAACTACAGGATATTATCGCTATTCTTGGATTAGACGAACTTAGTGATGAGGATAAACTGACAGTGGGCCGCGCCAGGAAGGTGCAACGTTTTTTATCACAGCCCTTTTTTGTGGCCGAGCAATTTACTGGTCTTAAGGGCGTTTTTGTAAGTATTGAAGATACCATCCGTGCTTTTAATGCTATCATGGATGGAGAAGTAGATGACTATCCCGAAGCGGCTTTTAACCTGGTAGGAACTTTGGAAGATGCCATGGAGAAAGGTAAGAAATTAATAGCGCAGGCACAGGGATAGGTATCTGTTAGCTTTGAGGTAAAGGTATAAAGCAGATTATAGATTTGAAAATTTAAGTATTTCAAAACTTACATAAGCACTTATGAATTTAGAAATTTTAACACCTGAACGAAAGCTTTACAGTGGTGATGTTTATGGAGTTCAATTGCCAGGAACAGATGGTTTGTTTGAAGTGTTAGAAAAACATGCCCCACTTGTAGCCGCATTAAAACCAGGAAACCTGAAAATTTTAAAAGATAAGTTAGCCGGGAAAACGGCAAATTTTTCTGTCAAGGGTGGCTTTGTGGAGGTCTTAAATAATAAAGTAACAGTTCTTGTAGAAGGCGCGGTGCCTGTCGAAATCACTGCCGAATAATTCAGAATTTATTTGCCATGTGAATCGTTAGTGATCATTCCATGAAAACAAAATTGTAACCCTTACATTAAATCAGAATACTAGTCCATGATCCAGGGAAAAATTGTGACCCATCTCTTAGGAGATGGGTTTTTTTGGGTGTAGAACCCTGGGGGTGGGACTGACTGAAAACACAAAAGAGGGTTCGACCCGGGAGGTCTTTAAGACCTCCCACTCGAGTTTGGTTATTTGCGCATATAAAAAATGGGATTTATGGCGTCAATAATTGGATTAATGGCGTTGATGATTAGCCGTTGTTTTACTACGAAGTCGGAGAAAGATTTCCCCAGTTTTTCA
>JBDSBP010000060.1:0-27091 GCA_039921525.1 Chitinophagaceae bacterium
ATTATCAGTTGAAGGTAGTCGGCATATTCAAATTTACATTACCGGAGCCGCCGTTTAATTTCGAACATTCTTTAAGGCTGCGAAATATATTTGTTACACAGAGATGCACGGAGAAGGCACGGAGATATACGGAGGCGCTCTGTGAAACTCCGTGCCTTCTCCGTGTAGCTCTGTGTAATATATTTGCTGCCCAGACATGCGACAGAACCAACAGAACACTTCATAACTTGTCAAAGTAGAATTAACAATTAACCATTAATAACTAACCATTAATTTATGATTACTTCCTTCACTACTTTTTCCCCCAGCGCTTCATTGACCCGTTGAATAATTATTTCTTTCTGGTACATTAATTCCTGCTTCAGGGGTGCCACATAAGTGGTGATATATAATTTATCACCCATTATTGTAATCTTTTCCGTGTATTTAGCGATTGTTTTACCCATGATCTTTTCCCATACTTCTTCTATCTGTATAGCCTGAACATAGGTTTTTAGCTTGCTCTTGCTGAGAAATTCCTTTAACGCTTCCCCCAAAGAATATTCACCCATTTATCAAAGATAAATTAATTACGAATTACGAATTACGAATTACAGGGCAGCCCATTCGTAATTCGTAATTATTAATTCGTAATTGACTTTCCATATCTTGCAATCCGAAAATAAAAGATCCCTGCTCCGATTAAATAATATAACGCTTCTCCAGTTTAAGAACTACCGGTCATCTGCGTTTCATTTTACCGAACGAATCATTGGTATTTGTGGAAAAAATGGTATCGGCAAAACGAATCTTCTCGACGCTATTTATTATTGCTGTTTTACCAAAAGCTATTTCACCCGAAGCGACTCACTGAACGTACATACCGGTAACCAGGGATTTAGGTTAGCCGCCACTATCAACAGGGGAGAAGTCCTGCACGAGATTGTTTGCATTTTACGCGAAACAGGCAGGAAGGAAATTTCAGTAAATGGAGATGGATACGAAAAGTTCTCTGAGCATATCGGTAAGTTCCCCGGTGTTATGATAGCACCCGACGATGTGCAGATTATAACCGAAGGAAGCGAGGAGCGCCGGCGTTTCCTGGATGCGCTGCTTTCGCAGTTGGATCATACTTACCTGGTACAGCTTATAAGTTATAACAAAATCCTTGTGCAGCGCAACAGCCTGTTAAAATCTTTTGCCGAAACAAGGCGTATAGATAATAGTTTGCTGGAAGTATTAAATGAACAACTTTCCATTCCGGGAACAATTATTTTTGAAAAAAGAAGAAATTTTCTAAAAGATTTTATTCCGCTGGTAAAGTTATTTTATCAAAAGATTTCTGGCGAAGACTATGAAGTGAGTTTAAGGTACGAAAGCCAGTTGCTATATGCTTCTTTTGAAAGCCTTTTGCAGCAGTTTCGTGATAAAGACCTGGTATTGCAAAGAACGCATGCAGGTGTACATAAAGATGACCTTGAAATCAACCTCCGGGGCAATGCGTTTAAAAACATCGCCTCGCAGGGTCAGCGAAAGAGTCTGTTATTTGCATTAAAACTGGCAGAGTTCGAGGTGCTGAAAAATGCCAATGGCTTTCCTCCACTATTATTACTGGATGATTTATTTGAAAAGTTGGACCAGCACCGTATGCAAAACCTGCTGGAGTGGGTCTGCACAGAGAACAATGGCCAGATTTTTATTACTGACACACATTGCGAAAGGCTAAAGGATCATTTGAAGTCCCTGAATGTCTCGTACCAGCTAATTGAGCTAAATGTTAATGGTTAATGGTTAATGGAATTGCGGGATAGAAGTTAATCTAAAATATTGGATAATTTGCACACTACTAAACCTTTTCGATTAAAATTAATTAACCATTATCCATTAACATTTAACCATTAACATTTATTCCCTATTTTTGCCCCTCAAATTTTTGTATGCCCACTAACTTTTCAAAAGAGACCTATTTATATTGGTACGAGTTAATGCTGCTTATACGTCAGTTCGAACTGATGGCAGAAGAGAAGTACAAAATGGAAGGTAAAATCAGGGGTTTTTTCCACGCCTATATAGGCCAGGAAGCCATTGCCGCCGGATGTATGACGGCTACCAAACCTGAAGATCCATTTATTACCGGTTACCGGGATCATGGCCTGGCGGTTGCTAAAGGAGTCAGCGTTAAATCATGTATGGCCGAACTTTACGGTAAAGCCACCGGGTGTGCCAAGGGAAAAGGGGGAAGCATGCACTTTTTTGGCGTTGAACAACGTTTTTTTGGCGGACATGGAATTGTTGGTGCACAGATAGGCACAGGAGCCGGACTGGCTTTTGCCGAACAATACAAGGGAACGGATAATGTTTGCCTTACTTTCTTTGGAGATGGAGCGGCCCGGCAGGGCATGTTGCACGAAGTGTTTAACATGGCAATGATATGGAAGCTGCCCGTGATATTTGTGTGCGAAAATAATAATTACGCGATGGGCACGTCGGTAGAAAGAACCTCGAACGTTGTGGATATTTATAAACTCGCCGACGCTTATGAAATGCCGGGAGATTCGGTAGATGGAATGAGCCCGGAAGCCGTTCATGAAAGCGTTAGCCGTGCAGTAAAAAGGGGCAGGGAAGGGGGCGGTCCTACCTTAATCGAGATCAAAACCTACCGTTATAAAGGTCACTCCATCAGCGACCCGCAGAAATACAGAACAAAGGATGAAGTAGAAGAATACAAACAAAGAGACCCGATTGAACAGGTTTTAAAAATTATTGCAGACAATAATTTCGCTACCGGGGAAGAACTTGATGTAATCAATAAAAGGGTCAACGACCAGGTAGCTGAATCTGTAAAGTTTGCGGAAGAATCTCCCTGGCCCAATGATGATGAATTATTGAAAGACGTGTACGTTGATAAGGAATATCCTTTTTATGTGGACTAAACTGTTTTAAATCTAATTATTATATTAATTCATAGAACAAAAATGATCGAGAACAAGAATTTAAAGGAAGTAGAAGTGAACGATGTGATCACTAAAGCCAGTGGATTTTGGATGGAAAATAGCAAAAAGATCCTGATTTTTTTTGGTTTACTGGTTGTGGTTGTTGGAGGGTTCATCGTGTATCGAACCATGGTAACCGAACCAAACGAAGTGAAAGCTTCAGAGGCAATGTTCAGGGCCCAGGATTATTTCGCAGAGGATTCAATTCGTCTGGCCTTAAACGGAGATAATATCAATCCTGGTTTTTTAAAGATCATTGACAAATATAGCGGAACAAAAGCCGCCAACCTTGCACACTTCTATGCAGGAAGCTGTTACATTAAACTGGGAGATTTTACCAAAGCTGTTAAAGAACTTAAAGAATTTTCAACCGATTCCAAGCAGGTGCAGGCGAGAGCCCTTTCTTTACTGGGAGATGCTTACAGCGAATTGGGTAAAAAAGCGGAGGCTGCCGAAGAGTATAACAAGGCCGGTAAAATGTTCGACAAAGATGATTATAATTCTCCGGAATATTTGTTCCGCGCGGGTTACTTGTACGAAAGCATGGGTAAAAATAAAGATGCTATTGAGATGTATAAGCTCATCAGGGAAAAGTATTCGAAGAGTGAAAGAGGTTTTGATATAGATAAATACCTTGCAAGGCTTGGTGTGATTGATTAGAAGATAAATAAAAACAGGTATGGCCGATATTAACAACAGTACATTATTAGAAAAAACAACAGGCATTCCTAAAAAGGATGCCTGTGTAGTTATCGTTAGAACCGAATGGAATGCAGCGATTGTTGACAAACTGGAAGAAGGCTGCAAGAAAGGATTGGCCCGGCATGGCATTGAAAAAGTAAGAACACTTACTGTACCGGGCGCCTTTGAAATACCTTTTGGTATTAAAAGTTACTGGGAGACGTTTAAATACCTGGATGATCGCCCCTCTGCCTTTATAGCGCTGGGTTGTGTACTGAGAGGGGATACCCCGCATTTTGATTATATATGCAAGGGGGTTACCGACGGCATGATGCAATTAAACCTTAGTTTGCCCATTCCTTCTGTTTTTGGAATTTTAACGGTTGATAACCAGCAACAGGCTGATGAACGCACTGGCGGAAAGCATGGAAATAAAGGAGAAGAGGCGGCATTGACAGCTATAAAAATGATTGCCTTACAACAGTCCTATAAATCAATTGAAAGAAAAAGCGATTCCTGGCCGTGATAACTGTCCCGTATAAAATGCTAACTCTGCAACCTGGGTATTCCTTATGTACTCCCTTCCATAACCCAGGTTACTTAAACGAATAGCGAATGAACGTACAAATCTTTGTGCCCTGTTTTGTTGACCAGTTATTTCCCACTACGGCCTTTAATATGGTGGATGTGCTGGAACAGTGTGGCTGCACCGTTCAATACAACGCTAACCAGACTTGCTGTGGTCAACCGGCTTTTAACGCGGGTTTTCGCAATGAGGCCAAGGATGTATGCAACAAGTTTATAAAAGATTTCCAGGGAGCCGATTATATTGTGGCACCCAGCGCGTCCTGCGTGGGTTTCGTTAGAAATTATTATGCAAAGTTGTTCGATAATTCATCCTTTCACAATGAGGTAAAGGAACTTGGAAACCGGATATATGAATTTTCAGAGTTTATGGTAAACATTCTTAAGGTCGAAAACCTGGGAGCTTCATTAAAAGGAAAAGCCACTTATCACGATTCTTGCGCCGGGCTAAGGGAATGTAAAATCAAACAGGAACCACGCATTTTGCTTTCCCATGTTGCCGGTCTTGAATTGATGGAGATGAAAGATGTGGAAACCTGTTGTGGCTTTGGCGGTACCTTCGCAGTAAAATTTGAACCCATCTCTATTGGTATGGCAGACCAGAAAGTTCAGAATGCACTTGCCACCGGGGCAGATTATATCATCTCCACCGATCTTTCCTGCCTGATGCACCTGGATGGCTATATCCGGCACCAGGGATTAAATATAAAAACGATGCATATTGCAGATGTATTGGCAAGCCGGTGAAATTAGCGCCCCAATTCCTCTTTAGATCAATTTTTGAAGTTGGTGCAACCTTATAATTTTTCCTCATCAACCATCTTAACAGGAGCCTGGAAGGAAGTATCGTTGACTACATCAAAGCCTGTTACCATGCTTCTGAAATTATTCCAACCTGCCCTGATTACCTGCAGAATATGAATAATAAAAAATAAACAGTAGCCAATAGTTAATATGAAATGGATGATACGCGCTGATGTATAGCCACCTAATAAACTACAAAGCCACCACAATTGAACCGGCTTATAAATAGCAAGCCCGGATAACAAGGAACCAAACCCCATGATAATTATAGAAGTATAAGCTATTTTTTGAGCACCATTATACTTAACCTGTGGAGGAGCAATTTTGCGGATACCCAGGTCGTGCAGCATAACCTGCCAGGCTTCTTTAAATGAATGTTTATTGGGAAGAAGGTAACGCCATTGCCCCGATAACAGGGTAAATAAAACATATAGAAAGCCATTCAGGAAAAACAACCACATAAATAGAAAATGATAGGCCATGCCCTCGCTCAATCGGAATGCCACATGTAAAGCTTTATAAAAAGAATCGGGAAAGAATTTGAGAATAGTTCTGGAGCCAAAGCCAATCCGGTAAACGTCATTTGCCCAATAGATCAATAAACCGCTCCAGGTCATAATGCTAAGTATGGGAAAATTTACCCAGTGAAACCACCGGATTGAAAGGGGATGTTTATTGACTATTTTTTTCATGTACTTATTATGACTTTTGAAGTCTTCATGACTTCGAAAGTTTTACCTTTTAAAGTTTACAACCTGCTTAAGAGCTGCAAAATTCATTCTCTGGAAAGTTACATAAATGATAGAACTAACAAGGTAATAATTTTACTGTCTTAAATCCCAACATTGATTAGTAACCTAAAAAAAAAGGCCAGCCATGAAAAGGGCCGGCCGGATTTGAAAATCCCACTATACACCAAGTTTAAATTATGCTTTTAGTAATAAAACATGGTCAACAACGTGAATTACCCCGTTCCTATGATATACATCTTTAGTGCTTACCGTTGACATGGCGCCTTTTTCATCTTTTATTACTATTTTATTGCCTTTCATCACCGGTTACTAAAAATACTGTTGCCAGCACCAATTCAAAATTTTTAACTGATTTCATAAATTTTTTAATATTTTTTTTTTTGGTTTAACGTTTTTTTTTAGGGGGGCTCTCTTCACATGTATTCAACACAACTACAGTACATACGGAGATGAAAGAAACCTGGATTGAGGGGACAGTATAAAAGCCTCGAAAATCAAGACGCCATTCTTAACAATTCGTTTTTGTCTGATTCCAATTCACTACTTCTTTTAATTGAAATGCAAAACATTAACTTTGACCCTGAACTTTAAATTTTACACTGTACACTTTAAACTGTATTAAGTATGGCTTACTGGCTGGTAAAATCAGAACCATCATCCTACAGTTGGGACCAACTGAATAAAGACAAAAAAACAACCTGGACAGGGGTGCGAAATTATGCCGCTCGTATTCATTTAAAAGCCATGAAAAAAGGAGATGAGGTTCTATATTATCATAGCAATGAAGGGGTTGAAATAGTAGGTATTGCAAAAGTAATTAAAGAATTTTACCAGGATCCGTCAACAGAGGATACCAATTGGGTGGCGGTGGACATTAAGCCCGTTCGTAAATTGAAAAAGCCTGTGCCCTTAACACGCATCAAAGCAGATAAGAGGCTTGCGGAGATGGCATTGGTAAGGCTTGGCAGATTATCCGTTCAACCTGTAACAGAAGCTGAATGGAACATAGTGATGGAAATGGCAGGGGAGTAGTTGGGACCACATTTTGGCATACAATTCATCCAGGTTGTTTATCCACGAAGGCACAAAGGAGCGCTAAGGATGTGTGCCTGTCAAGTAGTAAAAAAATCCTTGTGATTCTTTGAGCCTTGGTGTATTACTGGCCAAAAAATAGCCTTCACCTTAACTATGTAACTATGAAAAAGAAATTGGTAGTGCTCACCGGTGCCGGTATCAGCGCTGAAAGCGGGCTAAAAACATTTCGTGATAGCGATGGTTTATGGGAAGGCTACGAAGTTACTGAAGTGGCAACGCCAGGTGCCTGGAAAAGAAACCCGCAACTGGTACTTGACTTTTATAATGAGCGCCGTAAAAATGTTTTAGCGGCTACTCCCAATGCAGCGCATTACGGTCTTGCCGCTCTTGAAAAAGATTATGATGTAACCGTCATCACGCAAAACATCGATGACCTGCATGAACGGGCGGGTTCTTCCAATGTAGTACACCTGCATGGCCAGATACTAAAAATGAGAAGCGAAAAAAATGAAGCGCTTATTTACGATATATCCGATGATATTAAATTGGGAGACAAAGCTACTGATGGCGCGCAGCTTCGTCCTCATATTGTTTGGTTTGAAGAGGAAGTGCCGATGATACCAAAAGCAATCGGCATCATGCGGACAGCAGACATATTTATAGTGGCAGGAACATCGTTAGTTGTATATCCTGCCGCCGGACTGATAAATTATGCTCCGCAGAATATCCCAAAGTATATTATTGATAAGCGCATTCCTTACACCGTAAATATGTATAATCTTACTTCCATTGAAAAACCTGCCACAGAAGGTATAAAAGACCTGTTGAAGATTTTAAATGTCTCTTAATAGACTAAACTTAACGTAAAAATTGAACTGAATCCTTTTCTTCAAAGCTAACTCCCTGACGTTTCAGTTCCTGTAAAACAGGGGCATAAATTTCCGGTATAACGGGAATGTGTAGGCCAGTAACTAAAATTTTTTCCTGTAAAATAAGTCGGGCAGCAATGCCCAATGGCAAACCAACCGTTTTGGCCATGGCTGTATCCACACTATCTTCACCGGTAATCAATAGTAAACTAGTTGTTTTATGTAGGACGTTTTTCAGGTTATATTCAATTTCATGTAGCATAACCACCATGTCTTTATCGGATGGCTTCATCATCAGATTTTTTTCCAGCAGGTATTGAAGTATATCTGCAGACGTTTTTAAGGTATCCGGGATAGCCTGGTTATCATACAGTCCTAAAAACGCAAGTTGTTTCTTTATTCCGGCATCAACAAAGGGCAACGAAGGTTCAGACCATTTTCTAAAACTCAGCTCACGGGTATCAATAGTGTCTTTGTCATTTGTAAGACCTGCATTAACGATGCTGTTCCAGCCTCTGCAGAAAACCGGGTAACGCAACGTTGTTCGCAAAAATGTAGGCGTATTTTCCAGGTCGTATAATTTCATGTACATCAGTGAATCACGGTTTGGGTAGTACGCCAGTTGACCCAAATGCGGAATTGCTACTTCTTTGCAATCATGGAATAATTGTTCATATGCCAGGTGCCTGGTGAGATTTTCTTCCCTGAATGTTGCGCCGGAAGAGCCGGCCATTACTACATTTCGGGGATTCCAGCTCATTTTATAATGCCAGGGATTATCGTCACTTTCCGGTGCCAGGAGGCCTCCGCAGTGCGACTTGAAGGAAACTATCTCACCACCAAGTTTCTTGATTTCGTGTATCAACTTCACCGCGCTCATATGATCGATCCCAGGATCTAAACCCATTTCACATAAGAAAAGCAAACCTTTACTTTTGATATCAGGCGCCAGGGTCATAATTTTTTCATCCAGGTAAGAAGCCGTTAACAAGTTTTTACCATATAGCACGCAATCACTGGCAACCAGGTAATGCAATGCAGGTGGCAGAAGAGAAATGACGAGATCGGCTTCCTTTATAACATTGGAACGTTGTTCCTGGTTTTCCACTTCTATGCCGATTGCTATTGCGTTGGATAACAGGCCCACTTTGGATTGAGCCAGGGGCAGGTTATTGTCTGCAACTATTAAATTCCAGTTATTAACAGAACATTCTTTCTCCAGGTATTTAATTAAAAAGGAAGCAGACTTTCCCGCGCCGAAAAGAACGATATTTTTGGTCATGCACAAAGATAAGACCAGGGGTTAACTCCAAAAAAAATGCCGGCTGTTAACCGGCATCTAATTTCAGAAATAAACACGAACATCATTGACCCATTTTTACTTCTCCTAAATCGGTAGTTTTACCCATGGTAACTTCAATGGATTCAACCAATACATTTTTGTAAGGTTGTTTAGCATCAACAATTATTTTGTATTTGCCTGGTTTTGCTTCCAAAATAAAAACACCGTTTTCCGGAACTGCCTTTATAGAGTCAACACCTTGTATCGCCCAGATCATTTCCGCAGCTTCTTTAGAAGATAACCTTCCGCTGATGCCAGATGTTTGAAATTCTTTGTAAGCATGTAATATGATTGCTACCAAAACTATTACTACCAGCGTCCATTTGGTTTTCATAAAAAAGGTTTTAAAAGTCAGCAAAAAGTGCAGTAAACTTGCCAACTGCCAGCAGGATACGGATTTAAAACAGGCGGTGGTAATGTAAACCGTAATTAAGCAGAAATAATACCCCACTATTCCCAACTCCGTGCCAAAGGACAAAATGTGGAGAAAAGGGATAATCATTTTTATATGCCTTTACAAAATAGCTAGTTATACATTAAAATAAAACTTGTTGCTTTAAAAGTTTGTTGTACGTTATTACGGTAGCATCGATAAAGGATTAATTAGCAGGCAATTCTGTAAACGGTTTAGCACCGTCATCTTTGTTATTTTGGATAAACTTGATACCATTATTCCAGGTTGGATAAATCAAGATAAACCTTGCTTATTTTAATAGGGTTTTCAGGGTTAAAAAGGGTAGCTTTGCCGACTCTCAAAAAGTGTATTCAACAGCAAGAAAATTTCACTTATAGTTTTATTTATGGAAGATAATATTCTACCGGAAGAAACAGCAGACAATAACCGGATCATACAAATTAACATTGAAGAACAAATGAAGATGGCTTACATAGACTATTCTATGTCTGTTATTGTGGGCCGTGCTTTACCGGATGTTCGTGATGGGTTGAAACCGGTGCACCGCCGTGTATTATATGCCATGCGGGAACTGGGTAACAGCAGTAGCAAACCTTATAAAAAATCTGCGCGAATCGTTGGGGAAGTGATGGGTAAATATCACCCACATGGTGATAAAGCCATTTACGATACCATGGTGCGCCTTGCACAGGAATGGAGCATGCGCTATACGCTGGTAGATGGCCAGGGTAATTATGGATCACAGGATGGTGATGGGCCCGCCGCAATGCGTTACACGGAAGCGCGCTTACACCGCCGTGCCGAAAGCATGCTGGAAGATATAGATAAAGAAACCATTGATTTTCAACCCAACTTCGACGATTCCCTGGAAGAGCCTGTGGTATTACCTTCAAGACTCCCAAACTTACTGGTTAATGGCTCCAGTGGTATTGCGGTGGGTATGGCAACGAATATGATGCCTCATAACCTCAGCGAAGTTATAGATGGATGTATTGCATACATAGAGGACAAAGAAATATCGATTGAAGACCTGATCAAACATGTTAAGGCTCCCGACTTTCCAACCGGTGGAATAATCTGGGGAATGGAAGGAGTGAGGCAGGCTCTACATACCGGAAGGGGAAGAGTGATACTGCGGGGAAAAGTGCATGTTGATACAAAGGCCAGCGGACGCGAGCAGATAATCATAACGGAAACACCTTACCAGGTAAACCGGGATGCCATGTGCGACCGAATTGGTCAACTTGTAAATGAAAAGATCATTGAAGGCATTGCTCATGTCAACAATGAATCTAATCAGAAAGAAGGAACCCGCATAGTGATCGATCTTAAAAGAGATGTGGTTGCTTCGGTTATCATCAACCAGCTTTTCAAGTTCACGGAGCTGCAAACTTCTTATGGCATCAACAACGTTGCGCTGGTAAAAGGACGTCCCAGAACGCTGAACTTAAAAGACCTTATCAGTGAGTTCGTCAGTTTCCGGCATGAAGTGGTGATCAGGCGCACTCAATATGAATTGAGAGAAGCGGAGAAAAGAGCGCATATACTGGAGGGGTACCTTATCGCCCTGGATCATTTGGACGAAGTTATTAGCCTGATCCGTAATTCATCTAACCCGGAAATTGCCCGTGTAGGCTTAATGAGCAGTTTTGGAATGTCTGAAATACAGGCCAAAGCCGTGCTCGAATTACGTCTGCAAAGGTTAACCGGTATGGAAAGAGATAAGATTCGTGAAGAACATGCGGAGCTTATGAAAACAATTGCCAGGCTAAAGGCAATACTTGCAGATGAAGGCCTGCGATTCGATATTATCAAGGAGGAATTACTTGATATTAAAAATCGTTTCGGTGATGAAAGAAAAACAGAGATCACTTACCTGGCCGATGACGTAAATATTTTGGACCTGATAGAAGAAGAAGATGTGGTGATCACAATCTCCCATTTGGGATATATCAAACGCACTTCCCAGGCTGAATACCGCCAGCAAAGAAGAGGAGGACGAGGTTCGAGTGGCGGTAAAACAAGAATGGAAGACTGGATTGAACATTTATTTGTAGCGTCTACCCATCATTCCATGCTCTTTTTCACAGAAAAAGGCCGGTGTTTCTGGCTGAAAGTATACGAAATTCCCGAAGGAGATAAAACGAGTAAAGGCAGGGCTATTCAGAATCTTATCCATATCCCGTCTGATGATAAGATAAGAGCTATCATCGATATCAAGGATCTGGAAGACAAAGATTTTGTAAACTCCCATTTTATTGTACTTTGTACCAAGAAAGGAACTATCAAAAAAACTACTTTGGAAGAGTTCAGTCGTCCACGCCTGAACGGGGTTAACGCCATTACAATACTCGAAGGCGATGAATTACTGGAAGCGAAACTCACAGATGGCACCAATGAAATTATGATGGCTGTCAGGAGCGGAAGGGCAATCCGTTTCCCGGAAGAAAAGGTTCGTTCAACCGGCAGGGGAGCTATTGGAGTTGCTGGCATTGAAGTTGATGATGAAAAAGATGAGGTGATTGGCATGATATGTGTCAAAAAAGAGGACAAAACAAGAACAGTGATGGTGGTTAGCGGGAAGGGTTTTGGAAAGCGCACGCCAGTAGATGAATACCGGATCACTAACAGAGGTGGAAAGGGTGTAAAGACTATTAATGTCACGGAGAAAACTGGTCCTTTGGTAGGGATGCTGGATGTTACCGAAAAAGAAGATCTTTTAATAACCTGCAAGAGCGGTATCACCATCAGAACAGGCATTGTTGATATCAGGGAAGCAGGCAGGGCTACACAGGGTGTTAAACTAATTCGGCTGGATGAAGGAGATGAAATTGCAGCCATCACCAAGCTTGATGAAATGGGAGTGTTAAATGTAGAAGCTGAAACAGGCGAAGAAAAAATAACTACAGAGGAAGGAATAGTGAATCCGGGTGCAGATACAACGCCCGAAGGAGACTCGTCGTCTGAAGATAATACTGACAATCAATTATAATCATCTATTTACTAAACAAAAAAAATATGAAAAAAATACTGGTGGTGTCTTTATTAGTAGCCTCGGCACTGGGATCGATTGCCCAGTCCACCTCAAAGGCGAAAGATTTACTAAAATCTAAAAAAATACCCGAGGCAAAAGCAGAGATAGATAAGGTGGTTACTACAGAAAAGGGCGCGAAGGATCCGGAAGCCTGGTACACAAAAGCTAAAATATATTCTGAAATAGCCAGCGATTCCACGCAGAAAACCGGTTCAACGGAAGCCCGCAATGAAGCCTTCGATGCTATTCAAAAATATACCCAGATTGACGACAAAAAATTGTTGCTGAGTACTATGGACAATCATAAAACTATGATTGATATTTACCAGGGTTATTTTAAAACAGGAGCAGCTTTTTATAACGCTAACAACTTCGCGGATGCGTTTACCAATTTTAAGAAAAGCCTTGAAGTTGGCTCTTTTATCAATGAAAAAGGAGTTGCGAATATCAAGCTGGATACCCTAGTTACATTATATACCGGTATTTCAGCGGAAAAATTGAATCAAAAAGATACGGCTGCTGTTTACTATGCCAAGTTAGCAGATGCAAAAGTAACCGGTGATAATCTGGTTGAAATTTACAAATGGCTGGCTGACTATCATCGCCAGAAAAAGGATCCTGCCAAAGCATCCAATTACGTAAACCTGGGAAAATCGCTTTATCCTAAAGACAGTTTCTGGGATAGTTTTGAATTAGAAATGGCCGGTGAATCCGGCAACAAACAGGACCTGCTGGCAAAGTATGAAGCCATTGTGAATAAGGAGCCCGATAATTATTTATATGTTTTCAATTACGGTGTAGAATTGTACAAAGAGGCTTATAAAGATTCTCTTTCCAGTCGCCCGGCTAATTGGGAGTCTATGATTGACAAGGCAGAAGCCAATATGAAGAAAACTATTCAGCTTAAAGATACTTTTGCGCAGGCTAACCTCGTACTTGGACAGATATTGTTTAACAAGGGTGTGGATCTTAACAAAAAGATGAAAGAGATCAAACTCCCGGCAACGGGTAAGTTAAAACCAGAAGATCAGAAAATGAAAGATGATCTGAAAACGCAGATGATGGGAAAATTTGACGAAGCAATACCGTATTTTGAAAAAGTAGATCAATTGCTGGGAGTCAAGGGAAAATTAAAAATGGAAGAAAAAACAAATTTGAAAGATACGTACGACCTGTTGATCAATATTTATGAACAAAAGAATTTGAAGGATAAAGTGAAGGTGTACGAAGACAAATTTAATAATGTGGATAAGGCGCATTGATAAATAAATCAAACATAAAAAAAAGACCGGCTTACTTAGCCGGTCTTTTTTATGAGTTGCTTTATTTATTACAGATCTATACATCCTGGATTTATTGAACGTTGGCGGCAAAATTATTTGAGGTCTCAGCTTGACATTTAGTGGTGAACAATATATCTTTATTATAGTTTTTTAGAAATCTCTATTTTTAAAATCTGAATTATAATTTCCTTCTTTGTATGGAGACGAATGAAAACCTTAGAAAAGAAATTTTTGATGTCATTGCTAAACAAATGAGGGCTAATGATCCTCCTGAAACAAAAAAAACGTATACGAGATTAACAAGTATGGGATATAGTGCCTTTGAAGCTAAACAATTTATCGGGCAGTGTTTAGTAGTCGAAATATTTGGTGCTTTTAAATTTCATAAACCATATGATGAAGACAGGTATATTCGAAATTTAAAAAATCTTCCCAAAAAGCCTTTTAAGTAAATGGCATTTTTCACTCTCCATGGCTGTTAAAATAATTTTTTAAGAAAGAGGGTATTGGCAGCTCATAAACCAACGCTGCTTTAGGGAACGTTTCGTTTTGATTCTATTTAACATAATATTAATTATAAGACAAAATTGTTGACAAAAAATTTTATCCATCGTTCTGTCATTTCAGCCGAGGCGCCACATCAGCTTTGTATAAATGGATATTACGGCGCTTGATCTGAATTTTTCGAAAATGGAAACGACCTGCATTGTAGAGATTTCAGCTGAAACGTGTAATATGCATATATGATAAGCCTGCACAGCATTTTGCTGAAATGACAAAAAAAATTAAGTCCCCTTTTGAAAACAGATCGCGGAAGCCTGCTTTCAGCAAGTTATTTCTTAAACACTTTTGTTTTCAATGCTCTTCTGGCAATTTCCAAAAAAGCGACCGTTGCTTCGCTTAATTCCTGCCAGATAGTCTTCGGTGGAAAAAAATCATCTCCCCAGTCCAGTTTCCATTTAGAGGTAAAATATTTTAAAATTTCGGGATCCTGTGAATTAATTACATAATTAAAATCGTGTTCCCATTCAATCCGGATCGTAACCAGGTTGGGATGGGTACGTTCCATTATTTTAAATCCAATGGAATGCGTAGGCAAGTATAATTGAATCAGTTCTCCAAGGTCGTAGCCCACTGTAAAATTTATGGTGTTTTTATCCACAATATATAACACGTTCTTATGCTCATGGAGTATCCATTTATGAGAGTCCCTGGGGAACAAATGTTCACCAAATAAGGAAGGAGTTTCAATATATCCTTTTTTTGCTACCCGGAACTGCTCCAGGAGAAATCTGGCTGGATCTGCAACATGTTCGAGCACCTGGCAACAGATCACGTAATCGAATTCCTTGTCTTTAAAGGGAAGATGCTCTCCATCGGCCTGAACAAACGTCTGGTGTTTCAATACTTTTATATCCCCGCTTCTATGGTAATTAAGATTTGGGAATTTATCTACTACCACATTGGAGCGCGGATGCGGATTATGACCACCTCCTATTTCAAGCACATGGTCTGAACGTTTTATCGTAAGGTCAGATCGGTTCCTTGGGTTCTTTATCTTCATCTTGGTCCCTACTCTATAGTTTGGTTAAGTACTATTTTGCCAGTCGCGAATATTTTCGGAACTTGGCGTAAAAGTAAGTGAAAACAAGGGATTGAGCGAGTTAGCCTTTTTATTTGACGAATCCCTTCATAAAATAAAATCATTGAAACTGCCTTTTAAACGCTCTTTTTGGATAAATTCTCTTTTCATAACTCTTTTTCAACGGTTTTCTCTTTTCTTTTTCGCACTGGTTGGTTTTTTCATTCTAACTCATTATTCACTTTCAAACCAACAGGTGGGTACCTACGCTTTATTCCAGACTATCATTACCATGATGGAATATATGAAAATGGGCCTTTTAAGGAATGCCTTGATTAAATTCATTTACGATAACCGGTTCAAAGAAAAGCTCCAGGAAGTTCAAAGCGCTTCTTTAGTCATAAATATCATTTTTTCAGCGCTGGTGATTGTTTTCTTCCTGTTATGCAGTGGCTCGCTGGCCAGACTGCTAAAAACCCCCGAATTGGAAACATTATTATACTGGAGTATCGTGTTGATCATCTTCCAGGTACCGTTTAACCATTGTGAGATAGTACAGCAAAGCAGGATGCGATACAGGCCGATTTTTTTTGCTTATTTTCTGCGGCAGGGCCTGTTATTCCTGTTTATTGTAAGCTCTTTGTTCTTCCAGGAAAAAATATTAACCATTCAACACCTTGTGATAGCACAGATTGCCGCCATGATATTATCATCCGGCTATTTTATGATCGTAAGCAGGAAGTTCCTTACTAATCGCCTTTATATTGATAAAAGCATAATAGCCAAGTTATTACAGTTCGGGAAATATGTATTTGGAACGGCCATGCTTTCTCATGTTTATAAATTTGCTGATCATTTTGTTACTGCGTACGCTATTGGACCAGGATTAGGTCAGGTGTATGTGTCCTATTATAGCGTGGTGGGCAGGATAGCGGGCGTGATGGATGTTCCCTTCCTGGCTGTAGCGGATGTGCTGTTTCCTAAGAATGCACAGGCGATGGCAACGGAAGGGTCGGGATTAGTTACCTATTATTTTGAAAAGATGGTAGGCAGGCTAACGGCATTAATTATCCCTGCCAGCCTGTTTATTCTTTTTGTTCCTGGCCTCGTTATTAAAATTGTTGCCGGGCCCGATTATATGGAAGCAGTTCCGATATTACAGGTTACAATGTTATTTTCTTTTTTAAGACCATTTTTCACGCAGTTTGGCTATACCATGGATTCTATCGGAAAGCCTGAGATCAATTTTAGGGTGAACCTGATTTTCCTGGTCATCAGCCTGACATCCACATACCTGAGCATACAATGGTTTGGAAATTTAATGGGCGCCGTATATGCCAGCAGCTTCACGATGGTACTGGGATGTATTGTATTCTATGTCATCTTGAAAAACAGTCTTAATATCAGGCTTTCTAATATTGCCCAATTTACCCTCATTACTTACCGGGATCTTTTTACTTTAGTAAAAAAAATAACTATCAGAACGGCATGAAACTCAGGGATGAAATACTTAAGGAACATTCCAGGGAACAGACAGGCAAGATTGTTCAATGGGCAGCTAATAACCAGGATCGGTTTGATGAATTATTTGAATTGTTTATTAAAGATGAATACCGTGTAGTACAAAGAGCCTCATGGCCGTTAAGCTATTGCGTACTACAAAACCCGGGTTTAATAAAAAAGCATTTTGGCCGCCTTATCAAAAATCTTGATCAGCCCAACCTGCATAATGCCGTTAAAAGAAATACTATTCGCCTTTTACAGGCTGTTACCATCCCCGAAAAATACCAGGGTTCAGTTATGAATACCTGTTTCAACTATATTTCTTCCCCCGATGAAGCCGTGGCTGTTAAGGCATTTTCGCTTACAGTACTGGATAACCTTTCCAAATCCTATCCTGAAATTTTACCGGAAATAAAGCTGCTCATAGAAGAACGCTGGAATTATGAAACCGCTGCGTTTAAAAGCCGTGCGAAGAAGATATTGAAGAAGGTTTTAGGTATGAGGTATGAGATATGAGGTATGAGGTATGAGGAGGAAAATCCAGGCTGTGAAATTCAAACAGATGTACTACAATTTAAAGTAAAGTTAGAACCTCAAAAGAAATTTGATAAGTTAATAAATTTATACCATCAATTACATCGCTCAACAGGTTATTGTTTTCCTCATAGCTTATACCTCATACCTCAAACCTCAATACAGCAAACGCACTTTAATCGTATCCTTTACCTCTTTCAGCAGTTCGAAAGCGGTGGATGATAATTTTTTGTCTACATCCAGTACAACATAACCCACATCCTCATTCGTTTGTAGATATTGTGCCAGTATATTTATATGGTTTTTAGAAAGTTCTGTATTAATGGCCGACAATACTCCGGGTACATTTTTATGAATATGAAGGATGCGGTGCGTGCCTTCCTGCGGAGGCATGCTTATGGGCGGAATAGTATGCGAACCGATGGTCATTCCCATTTCCAGGAACTGGTAGAGTTTATTGCTTACATCTTCACCGATATTCTGTTGCGCTTCTTCCGTAGAACCGCCGATATGCGGGGTTAAAATAACATTTGGCAGATTCTGCAGGGAGCTTTTGAAACTGGCCCCGTTTTTTTCCGGCTCCACCGGGAAAACATCGATGGCGGCACCGGAAAGTGAACCGTCTATAATTGCCTTGCTTAACGCATCCAGGTCAACCACCTCTCCCCTTGCATAGTTGATAAGAATGGAACCTTTTTTAAAAAATTTCAGCGTTACTTTATTTATAAGATTTTTTGTCTGGTTTGTTTCCGGAACATGAAGCGTAACGATATCCGCCTGTGCCACCACTTCCTTAAGTGATTTTTTAGCCACTGCATTACCCAGGGGAAGTTTGGTAACCACATCGTAAAAAATGATCTTCATACCTAATGATTCAGCTAAAACGCTTACCTGGGTGCCGATATTTCCATATCCAATAATACCTAATGTTTTTCCCCGCAACTCATAGCTACCCTTGGCTTCCTTTAGCCAGATGCCTTCGTGAGCGGCCTTATTTTTATCAGGTATCCTGCGGATCAGCATTATAGATAAGCCTATGACCAGTTCGGCGACGGACCGGGTGTTAGAATAAGGAGCATTAAATACTACCACCCCATGTTGGCGGGCGCTCTTCAGGTCTACCTGGTTAACACCTATGCAGAAACAGCCGATTGCCTGTAATTTACGAGCCGCGGCTAAAACCGCCGGCGTTACTTTTGTTTTTGACCGGATACCCAGCAGATGTACATCTTTTATCTCATTTATCAGTTCTTCCTCGCTCAAAGCACCGTTAACCCTTTTTACAGAGGCATATCCGCCATCTTTAAAATGGGTGGCTGCCGCTTCACTGATATTCTCTAATAATAAAATATTAACTTTTTCTTTGGGATAGCTTGTTTTCTGATTTTCCATTGTAAAATGTGCACTTTCTGAGAAAATTTGTGCAAATATGAAATTTTAATTTCAAACATAAAAACAAAAGAAACAGTTGCTATTTGAATTTGCACGGCACCAGGCCTTATTTTTGCCATCACAATTCATTTTAAAAAGTATCCTGGTGAGACATGTTTATAGATTGGCTATTGTACTAATGTGTTGCATTTCTTGCACAGGTGTAGAGAAAAAAAATAAGAACCAGCTACTTGCCGCTGATAGTCTGGTTTACCAGGTTTTGGATACAACCGGGGGAATTTCTCAGTCTGAGCTTTTACATTATCATAATGCCTGCAAGGATTTTTTTGACAGCATTTTACCTATCGGTATTTTTAATGGCAGCATTTTGGTAGCGAGAAAAGGGAATATTTTATTTGAGGAATATAGCGGCTTCACTGATCCTAAGCTGAAGCAGGATACGTTGACGGCAAAAACAGCTTTTCACCTCGCATCTGTGTCCAAAACATTTACGGCAATGGCAATCCTTAAATTAAAAGAACAGGGTAAATTAAACCTGGACGATACCCTTTCCAAATATTTCAAAGATTTTCCGTATCCCGGAATCACCATTAAAATGCTGCTAAGCCATCGTAGCGGGTTGCCAAACTACCTGCACTATTTTGATAAATACAAATGGGATACAAAAAAAATGGTAACCAATGGTGATGTGTTGCGCTCATTGTATGATTTTCATCCGCCCCTTGACTTTGCTTCAGGCAAACATTTCGCGTACTGTAATACCAACTTTGTATTGCTTGCATTGATTATTGAAACCGTTAGCGGCGAAGCGTATAAAACATATCTTGAAAATACTTTTTTTCGTCCCTTGCAGATGAACGATACCTATGTTTTTGCGCCAGCGGACATGAGCAGGGCGCTTCCCTCTTTTGAATGGAACAACCGAAAATTTCCATATGAATTTTTGGACGTAGTGTATGGTGATAAAAATATTTACAGTACCGTACGTGATATGTTAAAGTGGGACCAGGCCCTGTATGCGGGAAGGTTATTCACCAAGGAAACACTCGATAGCGCTTTTGCACCATACAGTTTTGAACACCAGGGAAAACGAAATTATGGCCTTGGCTGGAGGATGACATTTTTAGATAACGGTAAGAAATTATTGTATCATAATGGCTGGTGGCACGGTAGCAATACGGTGTTCATCCGTTTGATTGATGAGGATGCCGTTATTATTGTGCTAAGCAATAAATTCAATCGCAGGATATATTCTACGAAAAATCTTTGCAACCTGTTCGGAGATTATATGCAGAATGGCGATTTTGAAGAATAGCTATCGGCAATCAGCTATCAGCTATCGGCTGTCAGCTGGTGGCAGTTAAGTCGATCTTTGATCAACCAGGAAAAATTTATTACAAAAAGCTGATAGCCGATAGCTGACAGCTGATAGCCGAAAGCCAATTTTCATACCTCACACCTCACACCTGAAACATGAAAATACTCTCCTCAAAACAAATACATAAATGGGATGCATTCACCATTGAACATGATAATGTCAGTTCGTTGGAATTAATGGAAAGGGCTGTTTCAAAATGTAAGGAATGGCTTGAAACTAACGACTACCTGAAACATTCTTTCATAATTTATTGTGGCAAAGGAAACAATGGTGGCGATGGATTGGTTTTGGCCAGGATGTTAGCTGCTTTGAATTGCCCGGTTAAGGTTTATATCCTTGAGCCTGGTCATAAGGGAACGGAGGAATTTCAGGCTAACCTTTCAAGATTACACCTGGCGAGAGTAGAGATTTTTTCTATTCAGTCCGGAGATAAATTGGATTCAATTCCTCCAAAGACAATTTTGATAGATGCCTTGTTTGGTTCAGGCTTGAACCGGTTGGTAGATGTTACAACAGGCATTTTAATCAAACACATCAACGACAGCGGTAATGAAATTATCGCCATTGATATTCCTAGTGGTTTGTTTGCGGATAAATCTTCGAAAGAGAATATCGTAATAAAAGCCACCCATACACTTACCTTCCAAACTTGCAAGCTGGCTTTTTTACTTCCTGAAAATGAAGCTTATTTTGGAACGATTCATATATTGGATATTGGCTTATCGCCAGCCTTTTTACATGGTATTGAAGCTGACCAGGAATTATTGGAGAAGACTTTCATTAAAGCTATTTACAAACCACGAAAGTCTTTTACGCACAAAGGCAGTTATGGGCATGCCTTACTAGTCGCCGGTAGTTATGGAAAAATGGGTGCTGCGGTGTTGTCTTCAAAAGCTTGTCTTAGAACCGGCGTAGGTTTATTGAGTGTTGTAATTCCTTCCTGTGGTTATGACATACTTCAGATCTCAGTTCCGGAGTCAATGGCGATACCGGATATATGTGAAGATTTTATTACCCGTACCAGTATACGAACAGATCTTTCGAAATATAATGTAATAGGTATTGGTCCTGGTATAGGTACGGAGAATGCAACGGTGGAAGGGATGGACCAGTTATTATCAACAAATAAATCTCCCATTGTTATTGACGCGGACGCGCTGAACATTCTTGCTGCTAATAACGATTTGTTGAAAAAAATTATACCATTTTCTATACTTAGTCCGCACCCGAAAGAGTTTGAAAGACTATTTGGGAAAACGGAAGATGACTTTGCTCGCGTTGTTTTGGCAAGAGAAAAGGCAAAGGAACTGCAAGTGATTATCATTCTGAAAGGTCATCATACGTTGATTGCCATGCCTGGTGGAAAAGCCTATTTCAACAGCACGGGAAATGCAGGAATGGCCACAGGTGGCAGCGGTGATGTACTAACGGGCATCCTTACTGGCTTATTAGCGCAATCCTACACTCCGGAACAAGCTGCGTTGCTGGGAGTTTACCTGCACGGCCTGGCGGGTGATTACGCGGCTGAAAAGAAAACACAGGAGGCGATGATAGCTTCTGATATTGTGGAATGTTTAGGCGATGCTTTTTTGGATATTAGCGGGCGGAAAAAATTATGAGATTTCAATTCGGAGTTGTCCAATTTAAAACCTATAAGGTTTGTACCCGCAGTGCTGAGCCTATGAAGGTAAACCTTATAGGTTGAACCGGTGAACGCAAAGGGCGACCTAACCTATAAGGTTTTAATTTCGGGCTAACATTCCTGAAAACGCAAACCTTATAGGTTTTGAACTCGAACTCTCTCTTCCTCACACCTCATACCTCACACCTCATACCTCACACCTGCAATCAAAACTGCAAAATAAAAGCAGTCCCCTCTCCTTCCTTTGACTGCACCTGTATATTCCCTTTATGCAACATCATAATCTGTTTACACAAACTCAACCCAATACCGCTGCCATTTTTTTTGGTTGTAAAAAAAGGGATGAAGATCTTGTCCAATACTTCTTCCGGCATCCCAATACCGTTATCCGCCACCTTGATCATTGTTTTATGATTGGAGGCAAGAAAGGCAGATAAAACCACTCGTGCGTTTGCTTTTTCTTTAACCGCTTCAATGCCATTCACTACCAAATTGATGAGCACTTGTTCTATCAGGCTGGGATCAATATCAAGTTCCAGGGCGGTATCCATCAGGATGATCTCCATATCGATCTTTTTCTGGTCGAGGGTAGGTTGCATCAGTTGTTGCAGGTTTTCGAAAAGATCTCTTACATATACTTTTTTGAGATTGGGTGTAGTTATCTTGTTGAGGTTTCTATAAGTTTCAGCGAATTTTAAAAGTCCCTCACTTCTTCTTTTGATGGTATCAATTCCGAGTACGAGGTCATCGAAACTGCCGCTTTCATTGTTCAGGCTTTTCATGGATTGCTGTAACCTGCTTTTAAGGGTTTCGGCGAGCGATGAAATCGGCGCAATGGAATTCATGATTTCGTGAGTCATCACGTTTAATAGTTTCTGCCATGCCCTAGATTCAGTTTCATCCAATGCCTCGTTCACATTTTGGAAAGCAATCAGCTTAAATACTTTACCTTCTGTTTGAAAAGCGGTAGCAGACAGTAGAATTTTAAAAGCGTTTTTTTCCAGGTGAGCGGTTCCTATCTTATTTTCTCCCGGATTAAGGGAGATAATCTCTTTGTACAACCCATCATCACGCCGGCTTAAAGAATGAATGGTTTTTAAATAAGGCAGTTGAAGCATTTTCTTCAACGATTCATTCATCCATACAACGGTACCATCATCTTGCTGATAAGAGAGAATTCCCGTATCCACCAGTTCCAATATTTTCTGCAGGTATTGATATTGTGTTTCTTTTTCTTTACTCATCACCTTAAAGGTGGTGTTGATCTCGTTGAAGCCAATACGCATCGGCTGTAATTCAACCGGGGCATGCTTTACATCAAAATGGCGGGAGAAATCACGGTAATGCACCGACTCCACAAACTGATCCAGTTCCACATGAACCTTGCGCTGAAAACCATAAAATTCCACCACCTGGTAAATGGCAACGGGAATAACAAATACCATATAGATAACCGGGCCGTTTACTAACAGGTAGGCAGCACCGCTAAGTGTGATAAATAATAATAGCACACGTATCAGGATGCTCCATTCAATTTTCTTAAATATCATATTTGCTCAATCTACGGTATAAGGCTGTTCGGGTAAGTCCCAGTTCTTTTGCTGCTTTGGTGATGTTGCCATTATGTTTCTCGATTACACGAAGAATGGTGTTTTTTTCAACAGCGCTTAACTTATATTCCGGAGGCTCATCCTCTGTAACCATGGGCGATTCAAGGGGTGAAAAGATAAGATCTTTTCCCTGCAGCACATCTCCGTCTGCCATAATCACTGCCCGCTCCACGGTATATTGCAGCTCACGCACATTACCGGGAAAAGGATATTGCGATAACATTTCCAAGGCCTTATCATCAAAATGTAAACCGGGTTTGAAATATTTATTACTGTATATCGTGCTGAAATGCCTGGCAAGTACAACTATATCATTACCCCTCCGTCGTAGTGGAGGAACATTAATTTCAACAGTGTTGATACGATAAATAAGGTCTTTACGAAAGCGGTTTTCATTCGCCAACTCTTGTAACGGAAGATTGGTAGCGCAGATCAGGCGGATATCAATGGGGATGGAGAGATTTGTGCCAAGCCGGGTAACCTGCCGGTTTTGTAATACGCTTAATAATTTTGCCTGCTGGTGCAAGGAAATATTTCCTATTTCATCCAGGAAAAGCGTTCCTCCCTCTGCTGCTTCAAACCTTCCGATCCTGTCTTCACGGGCATCAGTAAACGCTCCTTTTTTGTGACCGAACAATTCACTTTCAAATAACGATTCAGTAAGCGCTCCTACATCAACTTTTACAAAAGCTTTATCGAAGCGCAGCGATTGCTGATGGATAGCTTTTGCGATCAGATCTTTACCCGTTCCATTTTCACCCAGAATTAATATGTTGGCATCAGTGGGGGCTATCTTTTCCAGTTTAAAAAACATTTCCTGCATCGCTTCCGATTCACCTAGTAACTCTTTGCCTATAATGGAATCAGTATTTTTCTCCGGTACGCCGCCTGTTTTAGAAAAGCGGTTTCGGGAAAGAGCTTCTTTAATACAAACAATTAACTTTTCATTATGCCAGGGCTTCACCACAAAATCGGCGGCGCCTTCTTTAAGCGAGCGAACTGCTAAATCAATATCGCCGTAAGCGGTGATCATAACAACAGCGGCTTCTGATTTGAACTCCCTGATTTTTTTTAACCAGAATAAGCCTTCATTGCCTGTATTAATAGAGCTATTGAAATTCATATCTAACAGAATCAAATCAAAAGCATGCTTCGATAAAAGCCAACGTATGTTTTCAGGATTTTTTTCTGTGATCACTTCCTTCACTTCGGTTTTGAGTAACAACCTTACAGCAGTGAGCACATCGGTATCATCGTCGATTACTAATATGCAGGCGTTCTTTAATGTCATAGTTTAATGAGAATGGCTATCAGCTGTCAGCTATCGGCTATCAGCTTTGTTGTGATTGTACTTTTTTAATTTGTGTGTCGTTTCACTAAATAAATAACTTGTAAGTTATATAAAACGTATGAGCTATAATGAAATGAACTGAGTGTGCTATCAACTGGCATTAGTTTATTGTCGCTTTTAGGAATTAGCGGGAGATATAATCAATAGTGAAAGCTGATAGCCGATAGCTGATAGCCGATAGCTGATAGCTTCCCACCCTGTATCAAAAGCGAACACCGGTTGTAATAATAACGACCATCTAAAATGGATACATTTGCATAATGATTTGAAAATCAGGTATATTATAAACTGGCATATTGTTGACATACATCTATATGGATTTTTGGATCATACGTTTTGGTAACCACCTGGAACAGCAGCCAGGTGGTTTTTAAAAAATTCTTTTAACTAAAAAAAATTATCAAATAGTGGATAGGGTTATCGTAAAAAAGAAATGGGGCACTAAACGTATTTTAACGATTGCAGGCATATTGGCCCTTGTTGCGTTGCTTGTTTCCAGCTACTACTTTACCTCGGGAAAAAGTAGTTTAAGAGTTGAAACGGATCGTATTACCATCAGCGAGGTAAAAAAGGGTCCTTTCCGGGAAAACACGCCGGTGAATGGTGTTGTGTTACCTATCACTACTATTTACCTGGATGCTATGGAAGGCGGACGTGTGGAAGAGATTTACGTAGAAGACGGCGTTACCATGAAAAAAGATCAGCCCATCCTGAAACTGGCCAATACAGATCTTGAATTGAGCTTGTCTAACCAGGAAACGTCTGTATTTAATGTATTAACGCAAATGCAGATCTCCCGCAACAATGCGCAGCAAAATACCATAGGTAAGTTAAACCAGATGGCAGATGTGGACAATGCGTTAAAAGAAGCCGAACGGCTTTATTTGCTCAACAAACACCTCTACGAACAAAAAGTGATCGGGTCGCAGGAATTCAAATCGTCAGAAAACCTGTACAATTACCAGGTGCTCCGGAAAAAGCTCACCACCCAGGTGCTTAACCAGGATTCAACTTCTACCAAATTACAGCTAAACCAGATGAAAGAATCTTATGATCGCATGAAGAATGCCCTGGCACTTATGCAGCGTAAGGTGGGTGACCTGGTGGTTCGCGCACCTGTAGATGGAAAACTTACTTCGCTGGACGCTGAAATCGGGCAATCAAAAAATAAAGGCGAACGCCTGGGTCAACTGGATGTGCTAAGCGGATTTAAGGTAAGAGCGGAAATTGATGAACACTATATTTCCCGCATCTTCAATGGTCTCACGGGTGACTTCACCTTTAACAACAAATCATACCAGTTAAAAGTGAAGAAGGTTTTCACCCAGGTTACCAATAACAGATTCCAGGTAGATATGGAATTCGTAGGTGAATTACCAAAGGATTTAAGAAGGGGGCAAACTTTACAGATACTATTATCATTAAGCGACGAAACAGAAGCGCTGATGTTACCAAGAGGCGGGTTTTACCAACAGACTGGCGGCAACTGGATATTTAAAGTAGCGGAAGATGGCAAATCAGCTTACCGTGTCGACATCCAGCTCAACCGGCAAAGCACAGACTATTATGAAGTATTACAAGGTTTACAGCCCGGGGATAAGGTGGTAACTTCCAGTTATGAAAATTATGGGAATATGCAGCGGTTGGTGTTTAAGAAGGAGTGATGGCTGTCAGCTGTCAGCTATCGGCTATCAGCTGATCAACTTTCAATTTTAGCGTGAAACCGGTAAATCATTTTTCTTATAGAAGATATTTCGTTATCCAATTGCTGAAACAAAGGTTGAGTAATATACTGCAAATCCTTACTTAACTGGAACTGATATTGAAGTTCGGAAGCTGATCCTGCAGCAATTACAAGAAAGCGTTTTAATTCAGTGTTGGAATTTCTGCCACACCCTTCAGCGATGTTGGTAGGAATCGAGGAAGAAGAACGACGCATTTGTGAGATTAAGCCAAAAATCTCATCTTTCGGAAAGGACCTGGTAAGGGTATATATCTTAAGAGTCAGATTATGGCTTTTCTGCCAAATGGCAAGTTGCTGAAAATTTCTCATAGTTATTTGTCAAAAATAAAAGGAATTAGAAAACAAAAAAGGGTTAAAACCCTCATTTTTACTCAACAATAATAAAAGGGAATTAGCCGATGGATCATAGCTGATAGCCGATAGCTGATAGCCGATAGCCGATTTCACAACAAAACAAAACTCATGATAAAAATTTCTGGACTCGAAAAAATCTATCGTACGGAAGATGTCGAAACAATCGCGCTGAACAAATTGTCTTTTGAAGTGGGTGAAGGCGAATTTGTTGCGGTGATGGGACCCTCTG
>JBDSBP010000061.1:0-45979 GCA_039921525.1 Chitinophagaceae bacterium
TTACCGGTATTGATTCGCCGCGTTAGATTTTGGGCGGAGATGTCCTCAACGTCGGTAGCAATTTTTTTTATGGGCATTAACAACCGGGTAGAAAAAATATAACCCGTTACCAGCACAAATGCTGTGCCTACGAGAAAACTGATCAATAAAATATTCCGCAGGCTTTTTAAATTTTCTTTCCCCTCAACATCTTCACCGGCAGAAACAACGGTGATTTTTGCCTGGCCATTATTATGATAGTAAGCAACGGCTTCTTTTGTGCCAAATGAAAAAAAATGAGGCTCATCTGGTTTATGATTGTTTAAAATATCTGTTGGCACTGGAATAGTGTCGCCGGGTGCATCACTATAGTTATAGATTTCTATATTTTCGTAATCATATACCTGTACTGTCTTATTTTTTAGCGCTATTGTTGTAAGCGAATCGATCTGCCGCACCAGTCTTTGGTCAAAAACTTCGCGTTGGTATAAAAACCTGGCTGTTGTAATAGCCCGGTTTGTAAGTCTGGTTTTAATGGTACTGATCCTCTTTGAATAGGAAAAATAGTAAATCTCCCCACATACCATTCCCAATATAATAACCACCAGTACGGTAAATAGTAATGTAATGCGAATGCGAACAGGCATAATGAGATAGTTCTGATTGGTAAACAGGATTTTCTGAAAAGAAAGATCGCATTTTTTTGGCACCGGCGATCGTATCATAAAATAAAAGATGGAAACAAATTCCAATGTCTTTCTAATTCCATGTTAAAACCCTGGCAATTTCAAGGGCAAATTTATTATCTGAGAAATTTGCTATGTCAAGAACACTAAAGAATATAGTAATCCCGGCAGATCTTTCTAGAAAAATATCAGATATGATTTCGCCGGCGTTTAAACTCAAGGTATTTACTATTACAAATTAACTAACGCATAGCCGGGATGCGAAACTTATAATAACCAAAGATCTTAGCATGAAACCATTAGCGGTCGTCAATAGAAAATAATATCATGCTTCCTGTTCGATGAAGTTTTACAGGATGTAAAAGAAAAAAACAACGCGGGCACGACTAACAACCATGGTTGACAATCATTCATATAGGGTTTTCATCAGATATTTTCCAAATTGTTCTTTCGTTTCTGTTTTAATTTTTTATAGAAAGAAGGTGAAAGACCAGTAATCTTTTTAAACTGGTTTGACAAATGAGCAACACTGCTATAGTGCAGTTTATCTGCGATCTGGGTAAAATTCAGTTCATCATAAAGAATCAGTTCTTTTACTCTTTCTATCTTATGAATAATAATAAATTGCTGAATTGTGATCCCTTTTACTTCCGAAAATATATTGGCGAGATAAGTGTAATCGTGCTTCAGCTTGCTACTGATATAATCTGAATAGTTAACCTTCGGCAATTCATCCGAATAATGAATCATTTCAACAATCACATTCTTTATTTTTTCTATAAGAATGCTTTTCTTGTCGTCCAGTAATTCAAGCCCCGATTTCAGCAGGTTTTGTTTCAACTGAAGCAACTGGACGGGTGTAATATCTTCTGCCATTTCAACGGTTCCCAAATCTACATTTGTAAATGGAAGCGCGAGCTTTCTAAGTTCTTCTTTAACCAGCATCTTACAACGCAGACTGATCATATATCTTATATACAGTGTCAATATACTGGCATTAACTATTCGGGTGAAGCTACAACAATCTGCCCAGTATCTTTTGTATAAACTAAGTGAATAGGTTAATTGCTGGTTATTTATACGACTCGAAAACAACGGAGCCGTTCAAATTTTTAAAGGAGTCTTTAATGAATGACCCGTTCTGTATGCAATTTGCTTTGACTGTTATAAAAATTACTTTTTATCACAGCCGGGTTTTAATATGCTGGTGAAAAAGCTTTAATTCACGCCTTATTCACCTTTTGAAACCTGGTATATGAGAAAAGGATATATTCTTTATCATTAATCCTCATAACCGCTTTTTATAACTGTCGAAATCATTTTGAATTGAGCAGCTGCGTTAAAATAATGTCTTGAGTGTGCTGGAATAATAATACCTTCTCCAAGATGCAACATGTATTTTTTTTCATTGATACTCAACTCTGCAATGCCGTCAATTATTTGTATAAACGCGTCGAAAGGAGAAGTCTTCTCTGCCAACTCTTCGCCAGCGTCAAATGAATAAACCGTTACATTGCCGGTAGCTTTTTTTATAAGCGTTTTACTTACTATGGCATTTGGCATGTATTCAATAATCTCAATAATAACATAAGATTTGGATTTTTCTATTTCTTTATTGTTATTACCTTTTATCATCTTTATAGTTATTTTCTATGACTTATGGAAACCCAGCAATTCTAAAACAAAGGTGAGTCATTCCAATTTTTAAACCGTTACATTTTAATAAATAGATGTTACATATATCCCATGTTTATACAACTACTTTTCAAATGAACACGGTGGTGTCATGCCGCTTTAGCTCAATGGTCAACTATCATACGACCCCATAGTCCATGAAGGACAGCGTAAGCCTTCCGCTTTTTTCTTAAACATATGGCCCCAAAAAAACTTTTCATTTTTATCGATTTTATCTAATTATAATCTGGATGTTGATTCTATACAGAAATTAAATAATGCATCAACAAGCGCATAAGACTTTCTTTATGCTGATGGCTGAAAGAAGATAGCTGAAAGATGATAGATGAAAACCATTACGTCAAAACACATATAACATCCCTTCACTATGATCTTCTAATACAATCCTAACCCTATACTAACTCGATTATAACAAGTTGAAGTCACCTTACACGCATCGAAAGTCATATTCGATTTTTATATCATGCTTTGTAATCGGCATTAGAAATAATATGGCTATAAACGTGCGATTTATGTAAGATTTATTTACAGTTATGTAACAAACCAGCATTATCGGATAGCTACCTTTGTTTCAATTTAAATAAAGTTGCAAAAATTAATTATATGCAACGATATATAAAAAGTCTATTTAACGCAACATAGGGGCGACCAATGAAGAAACAGGCAATGTAGAATTATATATTGATGATAACGCATGGGATATCCGTTACCTGGTAGTGAAATCAGCTGCTAATAGATATTTCCAAAGCCGCGGTAAGGAACAGCGAATTGTTTGATGAAGCAAGATATAACCTGACACAACACGCTTTGACGCCTCCTTAAAGAGTTGAATAAATTTTTTTTTAATTACCAGGCTTATACATTTATTTATTTTTAAAGGCAATGGAACATAATTCAACAAAGGATGACAACGACCAGGAAAAAGAGAAGAAGAAAAAAATATTACACAGTTTGTATATTGAACTGGTAAAATTACAGCAAGAAATTATTGCTTCTGATATAAAGTTGCTGGTAATCCTGGAAGGCAGGGATGCGGCTGGAAAAGATGGAACTATTAAAAGAATCGTCAAACACCTGAGCCCCCGTGACACAAAAGTTGTGGCGCTGGGTAAACCTACGGACTTGCAGGAACGTGAGTGGTACTTTCAACGTTATACTTCTCAGCTGCCGGCATCTGGCGAATTTGTTCTTTTCAACCGGAGCTGGTATAATCGTTTGGGTGTAGAAAAAGTAATGGGCTTCTGCACAGACAAACAATACAAATCCTTTTTTACAGAAGTAGCCTCTTTTGAAAACGGATTGGTTGAAGGCGGCTTCATTATCCTCAAATATTACCTTGATATAAGTAAAAAAGAACAGGAAGACAGGCTGGAAGACCGTAGAAAAGATCCGCTAAAGCAGTGGAAAATAAGTCCCATTGACGAAGTTGCGCATAAACATTGGAAAGATTATTCAGATGCGCGTGATGAAATGCTATTGAAAACAAATTTCAAACATGCGCCCTGGTTTATAGTAAATGCCGATAATAAACATCAAACGCGTATTGCTCTTATTTCGCATCTACTGGACAGGATGGAGTATAATAATAAGAATAAAGAATTGGTTTCGCAGAATTACGGACTTGTTGATCCTGCAACTGCTGAAATAATAAAAAACAAACTATATTGACGAAACAAAATGGACGTAAGTAACAACAACACCAGCACAGAAATAAATTATGGGAAAATTATTTCTGTAAGAGGCAGCGTAGTAGATGTGGCCTTTGAAAAAAATCTGCCTCCTGTTTATACGTTACTCAAATCTGGCAAAGCCAATAATATTTCCATCGAGGTACTATCTCAATTGAATGATCATACCGTGCGTGGAATTGCATTGAACCCAACTCAAGGGCTGACACGAGGAATGGTGGTAGAAACGGATGGCAAAGAATTAACGGTGCCAGTTGGCAAAGACATCCTGGGCCGGATGTTTGATGTTTTCGGAAACACTATTGATCTTCTTGATCCGCTGCCAAAAGGTGAACGCCGCAACCTCCACCAATCGCCACCGCCGTTATCAAAAAGAGCCGTTACATCTGAAGTTTTTGAAACAGGTATTAAAGCTATTGATGTGCTTATACCGTTGGAACGAGGTGGAAAAGCTGGATTATTCGGTGGGGCGGGCGTTGGTAAAACGGTTTTGCTTACTGAGATGATCCATAACATGGTTGGACATAACAAAGGTGTTAGCATATTCTGCGGAATTGGTGAGCGCTGCCGCGAAGGAAATGAATTGTATAACGCTATGAAGGATGCCGGTTTGCTTAAAGACATGGTCATGTTGTTTGGACAAATGAATGAACCACCCGGTGCACGTTTTCGGGTAGGTCATGCAGCACTAACGATGGCAGAATACCTTCGTGATGATGAACACCGTGATGTACTGTTACTAATCGATAATATTTTTCGTTTTATCCAGGCAGGAATGGAAGTATCCGGGCTGATGGGTCAAATGCCTTCACGTCTCGGTTATCAACCCACCATGGGAACTGAATTATCAGAACTGGAAGAGCGGATTGCCTATACCGATGCCGGTGCGATCACTTCTATCCAGGCGGTATATGTACCTGCAGATGATTTAACAGACCCGGCTGCCGTTCATACCTTCTCTCATCTTTCAGCTTCTATCGCGCTGTCAAGAAAAAAGGCTAGTGAAGGTTTATATCCATCCATTGATTTATTACAATCCAATTCAAAAATGGCAACGCCAGGCATAATCGGACAAAAGCATTACAAGCTTGCTCAGAAGGTAAGGCAAACACTTGCCCAGTACGAAGAACTAAAGGATATTATTTCTATGCTTGGAATGGAACAGCTATCGGTTCAGGATCGCAATGTAGTAAATCGTGCCAGGAAGCTGGAGAGGTTTCTTACCCAGCCTTTTTTTGCTACCGAACAATTCAGTGGTATTAAAGGAAAACAGGTAAGTTTAAAAGATGCACTGGATGGCTGCGAACGTATCCTTGCTGATGAGTTTAAAGATTACCCGGAAAGTGCTTTTTATATGATCGGATCAATAGATGAAGCGAAGAAAGAAGCAAAAGACAATCCCGGTAGTGCTAAAAAGGTGGAAACAAAAAAAGATGATAGTGACACAGATAAACAAAACGTACTGGCTGCGGCAAAAGAAAAAGTGCCAGCCTGACAAATAATTCAATAGAGATAATAATTTATGAACCTTAAAATCCTTTTACCATTTAAAATATTTGCCGACGTAAAAAATGTAAGCAGGGTAGTAATTGAAACAAGTGAAGGTTCTTATGGCTTACTACCGCAAAGGCTGGACTGCGTTGCGGCATTGGTGCCGGGCATTTTTACCTATGAATCCGAAAAAGACGGTGTGCAATATGTGGCGGTAGACACAGGCGTAATGGTAAAAGCGGGTGACCAGATATTGCTTTCAGTTCACAATGCCATTGGCGGCGCGGACCTTGGCAAATTAGGTGAATTGGTAAAAAAAGATTTCCAAACCAAAGACGAAAATGAAAAGCAAGCGATTACAGTAGTTGCAAAATTAGAAAGAGGATTTATTTATAGCTTCGACAAACTTCGAAACAAATAACAATGGAACCTGCTGCAAATGATAAAGATGAACATATTTTTAGCGACGAGGTCACTAAAAAAGAAAAACGAAAACTAAAAGCTATGCACGAAAACAATGGCGTTTGGTTTGGACTGGGAATGATGGGAATGGTCGGCTGGTCTGTCGCTGTTCCCTCCCTGCTTGGTGCTGGATTGGGAATATGGCTTGATAAAAGATATCCGCAATCTTTTTCCTGGACGTTAACCTTCCTGATCGTTGGGTTAATTGCCGGAAGCATCATCGCCTGGTATTGGGTAACAAAGGAAGACAAGGATATGCATAATGATAAAAATAATAAAACGAATGACTGAAATTTCATCTATAATATTGGCACTTGCAGGTGGAGTGTTGCTGGGAACAATATTTTTCGCCGGCCTTTGGTTTACTGTAAAAAAAGCCGTTGCTTCCAAAATACCGGCACTCTGGATCTTCTGTAGTTTCTTTTTTCGCCTAAGTATTGCTTTAACCGGGTTGTATTTTATTGGCGCTGGAAACTGGCAAAGATTGCTGGCATGTATGATTGGTTTTATAGCAGCCAGGTTTATTGTTATTCATTACACAAAATCAATTGATGAAAAAGCGATGCTGGTGAAAAAGGAGGCAAACTATGAAACTTAGCCCAGACCAGACTATTTTCTGGCAATACGGTTTTTTTACTATTAATCTTACCATTGTTACTACATGGGCCTTAATGCTTGTATTAATAATAGCAGCAATGTTGGTTACACGAAAACTTAAAACAGATCTTACCATTTCACGCTGGCAGTGCGTGCTAGAAATGATTGTAACAGGTATCAACCAACAAATTAAAGATATTGGGTTAAACAATCCAGAACAATATATCGGGTTTATCGGTACCTTGTTTTTATTTATAGGCACAGCCAACCTGTGTATTATTTTTCCAGGCTACACGCCTCCAACAGCATCCCTTTCTACAACAGCCGCACTTGCTTTATGTGTATTTATTGCAGTGCCTTTTTTTGGCATCAGCAAGAGTGGTTTAGCAGGTTATCTTAAATCATATTTGAAGCCAACATTTATTATGTTGCCTTTTAACCTTATCAGCGAAGTTTCAAGAACACTGGCATTAGCCGTAAGATTGTTCGGTAATGTGATGAGTGGCGGAATGATTGTCGCTATTCTATTAAGCATATCACCATTCATTTTTCCGGTTATTATGAATGCCCTGGGATTACTTACCGGTATGGTGCAGGCCTATATATTCAGTATACTGGCGACAGTGTATATTACCGCGGCGGTGCATGATGCAAAAACGGATAAAAAAAAATTATTAACAACAAAATAAAAAAAATGGATAGCACAACTCTTATTGCAGTAGCATCAATTGTAACTGCCGGACTTACAACAGGCATCGGTTGTATGATGCCTGCTGCAGGTGAAGGCAAAGCGGTATCATCAGCTTTAAGTTCTATTGCACAACAGCCCGATGCTGCACCAACTATAACAAGGACATTATTTGTAGGACTGGCAATGATTGAGTCAACAGCAATATACTGTTTCGTGGTTTCGATGATACTCATTTTCGCCAATCCTTTCTGGAATCATATCATCGCAAAATAATCATGAAATGAACATTAACTGGTTCACGGTCATTGCACAGGTCATTAATTTCCTCATCCTGGTGTGGCTATTAAAGAAATTCTTATATAAGCCAATTCTTAATGCCGTTAACGAACGGGAGAAAAACATAAGAGATCAATTAAAAGATGCTGTTGATGAAAAAGCCGCAGCTCAAAAGGATCAGGATGACCTCAAAAAGCAGCACGAAGAATTTGACCAGCAAAAAAAAGCATTGATGGATAAAGCTGTTGCAGATGCAAATACAGAAAAACAAAAAATAATAGACGGAGCAAAGACTGAAGCAAACACACTGCGTATTAATATGGAAAAAGCAGCAAAAGAAAAGCAAGACAATGATAACCAGGAGATAGTTGAAAAAACACAAAAACAAGTTTTTGCCATTACAAAAAAAGCCCTTACAACCATTGCTTCAATAAATTTAGAAGAGCAATCAGCAAACACATTTATCAAACGCCTAAAAGAATTAAAGGATGATGAGGAGAAGCAATTCATCGACGCTTTCAAATCCAATTCAAATACTGTTATAGTGAGAAGTGCATTTGAGCTTCCTGGAAAACAACAAGGTGAAATAAATGATGCTGTAAATGAAATACTCGATATAAAAACAACCCTGCAATTTAAAACAACACCGGAAATAATAAGCGGAATTGAACTTTCAACAAACGGCTATAAGCTTTCCTGGAGTTTTTCAGAATACCTTAATTCATTGGAAAGAAATATTTCCAGTTCTATGAAAGAAAATGCAAAGCCAGAGGCGGAAAAAAAATAATATGTCAGCAATCGATCCAGGTAATATTATAAACAATGCATTCAGCCAATTAGATAGTGGTGTAGAAAAATATAGTTTTTCTATGAAACCCCGTGAAGTTGGTTCGGTTACAAGCGTGTCTACCGGAATTGCCAAAGTCTCCGGGCTTCCCGGCGCAGGTTTTGAGGAATTATTGAAATTTCCCGGAAACCTTTTCGGTATCGCTTATAATATTGACGAAGATGAAATAGGAGTGATCCTTTTAGGTAAAAATTCATTGCTTAAGGCCGGAGATGAAGTAGAGCGGACCGGCAGAGTGATGGATGTTCCGGTTGGTGATTCATTAATTGGAAGAGTGATCGACCCCCTGGGACAACCAATTGATGACAAAGGGCCGATCATTTACAAAGAACGATTTCCTATTGAGCGTCCTGCACATGCAATTATGGATCGAAGCCCGGTAACTATTCCTTTGCAAACAGGAATTAAAGTGATCGATGCGTTGATTCCTATTGGTCGTGGTCAGCGTGAATTAATTGTAGGTGATCGCCAGACCGGTAAAACAGCTATTGCTATTGATGCTATTCTTAACCAATATGATAAAAACGTTTTGTGCATTTATTGCGCTGTTGGCCAGCGGGCGTCTGCAGTTGCAAAAGTTATTGCCAACCTGAAAGAAAAAGGCGCAATGGAATATACGGTAGTTATGGTGGCAGAAGGAAATAATTCACCCGGTTTAGAATACATCGCGCCATATTCTGCTACCAGCATTGCAGAGTATTTTATGGAAAAAGGGCGTGATGTATTGATAGTGTATGATGACCTTACACATCATGCTCGTGCCTACCGTGAGCTCTCTTTATTATTAAGAAGGCCTCCGGGTCGCGAAGCATTTCCCGGCGATATTTTCTACATCCATTCACGATTGTTGGAAAGGTCAACCCATTTAAGTGATGCACTAAAAGGCGGTTCACTTACTGCTTTGCCTATTATTGAAACAGAAGCGCAGAATATTTCCGCCTATATACCGACCAATCTTATTTCTATTACTGATGGACAAGTATACCTGTCTCCCAAACTTTTTGAATTAGGCATCTTACCGGCTGTAGATGTAGGTAAGTCTGTTTCACGGGTGGGCGATAAGGCACAATTGCCTGCCTATGGCTCCATAGCAAATTTGAAATTGGAATATGCGCAATTTGAAGAGCTGGAGACTTTTGCCCGCTTTGGTACGCGCCTCGATGAAAACACACGCAAAACAATTGAACACGGAAAACGCATCCGTGAATGTTTGAAGCAACCAGAGCTGCAGCAGATGCCGGTTTCAGAACAGATCGTAATCTTGCTAGCGTTGAAAAATGGCCTGCTGGATACCATACCCCTTGAAAAAATTCAGGATGCGCAAGATGCGCTGCTTAAAAGCTTTAAGGATTTTCCGGACGAAATAATCAAGCGATTATTTTCAAATACAACGCTAAGCGATGATGATAGCAAGACAATTTTAAAAATTGCCGCAACAATACTTGAGCCGTTTCCAGACAAGCTAAAACCAGATCAAAATAAAAAGTAATGGACACTTTAGAAAATCTACGAAGCAAAACGGAAGGAGCAAAAGACCTGAAATCTGTTGTAACCGCTATGAAAGCAATGGCAGCATCAAACATTGTTCAATACGAGACTGCTGTCAGCTCGCTTGATGATTATTATCACACAGTGGCCTTAGGTATCATCGCTTATTTCAAGGCTGAAAAAATTGCAGCTATAAATGAAAAGACAGCATCAAAAAATAAACCGGAAGAGATAACCTGTGCAATTGTTTTTGGATCAGACCAGGGGCTTGTTGCACAGTTTAATGATTCGATGGCAAATTTTGTATCCAGGTCGCTCAATGCTTTGCCGGGAAAAAAAGAGATCTGGACGGTGGGTGAGCGTGTTCAATTGCTATTGTCGGATGAAGGCCTGATTACTTCGACATTGTACCCGGTGCCAAATGATATTAATGCTGTCACCCCACTGGTGACTAAACTTTTGAGCAAGAGCCAGGAGCGCCAGCAAAAAGAAGAAGCAACGGTGTTTTACATTTTTCACAATCAACCAAAACCCGGCACAGGTTACACACCCGTGATGCAGCGATTTTTGCCTTTGGATGAAAAATGGAAGGTGACTTTACAGCAAATTAAATGGCCAACAAAACTACCTCCGCAAATTGCAGGTGACGCAAAAGACACGCTGTCCGCACTAATTAATGGATATCTTTTCACATCGCTTTTTAAAGCATGTGTAGAATCATTGGCCAGCGAAAATGCCAGCCGGCTGGATGCCATGCAACGTGCGGAAAAAAATATAAGTGATTTGCTGGAAGACCTTGGCAAAAAATATCATCGGTTACGCCAGAGTTCCATTGATGAAGAACTGTTTGATGTAGTCTCCGGCTTTGAGGCTTTGAGAAAATAAATTGGGGAATAAGAATAGAAGTTGAATATTTTTATTTAATCATCCTTTAAAAAACCATTGGCGCTGGCGAACGGTCGTGCCAAAATCTTAATGAATAAAGAAGAATATAATGCAAATCAGTTATACAGCTTTTTGCCATCAAATTCAGAAGGAATTAACGTTCTTATACAACTTGCCCTTGATCTGCAGTGGTTATGGAACCATGCCGCAGATGAAATATGGAGCCGGCTTGATCCACAACTCTGGGAAATCACTCATAACACCTGGATTGTTTTGCAAACAATATCACTTGATAAGTTAGAATCAACATTGGCAGATCCTGTATTCCTGGAAAAAGTATTAGAAAGGACCAATAGCTTTATGAAAGAAACCGGCGTCTCTTTCGAAACAGCACTGGCCTTAACGAGAGCCGGGAATTTATTTACTACCCACACTGCCGTGGCAGCAGGTTTTGATCATTTTAGTCCGGCACTGATGGAAGAACTTTTTTTCGATTATGCAAAAGAGCTAGGCGTAGAACTAAAAGATATCCTTGCATTGGGGCGCTCTAACCCGGATAACAGTTCTGAAAGTTTCAATATGGTTTATCTCGCAATTCGCGGCAGCGGTGCCGTAAACGGTGTTAGCAAATTGCATGGTGAAGTAAGCAGGCATCTTTTTGAAACGCTTTTCCCACGCTGGCCTACGGATGAAATACCTGTAGGACATGTAACCAATGGTGTGCACATGCCAAGCTGGGATGCTGAAGCGGCCGATAAAATATGGACGGAGGCTTGCGGAAAAGAACGCTGGAAAGGAACCCTGGAAAATCCTGAAGATAAAATGGATAACTCATCAAACAACGGAATAGAATTATATAATGCGAATGTCATTACAACAAGTCCGGCCGATGATTATACCATTCGCATAATTCCAAATTATGAAAGCATTTCGGTGCCACTTGAGAACAATCTTATACTATGTCAACAATAATTTTTAATCATTAATAAAAATGACTGGAAAAAAAATAACAACACTGTTTCTTGATATCGGGGGGGTTCTCCTTTCTGATGGTTGGGGACATGAATTCAGACATAAAGCTGCTGAAAAATTTCAACTGGATATTGCGGAAATGGAACAGCGACATAAATTATTGTTTGTTGTTTTCGAAGAAGGGAGGATAACGCTTGAAGAATATCTTGAACGGGTAGTATTTTATCAGAAACGGGATTTTACACCCCGGCAGTTTAAAGATTTCATGTTTTCGTTAACTACTCCTCATACAAAAATGATAGCGTTGATTAAAAAGTTGAAAGAAGCATATAAACTAAAAATAGTTGTAGTAAGCAATGAGGCAAGAGAGCTGAATGAATACAGGATAAAAAAATTCCAGCTAAACCAGTTTGTAGATTTTTTCATATCCTCCTGTTATGTTCATTTAAGAAAACCCGATGCAGCTATTTTCAGGATGGCACTTGAGGGCGCACAGGTACAAACAGATGAAATAGTATATATTGACGACGTACAAATGTTTGCAGATGTAGCCAGGGATTTAGGCATCACGAGTATCTGGCATAGAAGCTATTTATCAACTTCTGATACGTTAACAGTTCTGGGACTTCAAATTAATCAAGAAAAAATCAAATATGAATGAAACCCAGTGTATATTATCAATTAACGGTGGTTCGTCCAGTATCAAATTTTCTTTATACAAGATTAATGAACAACTGGAACATCTACTTTATGGAGAAATAGAAAACATCGGCTCTAAAAAAGCAAAACTCAACTTTAATAATACACGTGATCAAAAAAAAGAAAGCGTTGATATTGAAGCCGCCAACCACAATCAAGCTTCCAATCACCTGGTTGAATGGCTTGAAAAGCAGGAGGGTTTCGTTTCGGTAATAGCGATAGGGCATCGCATTGTTCATGGTATGGCACATACCAAACCTGAATTAATTACCGACGATTTACTGGTTGAATTAAGAAAGATCAGTGCCTTTGATCCCGAACATCTACCGGAAGAAATTAAGTTGATAGAAGTATTTAAAAAGCGTTACCCGGAATTAAAACAAATAGCTTGCTTTGATACATCGTTTCATACTTCCATGCCTGTCGTGGCAAAATCATTATCCATACCCCGCCGCTATTTTGCAATGGGTATTCAAAGATATGGTTTTCATGGCCTTTCTTATGCTTACCTGATGGAAGAACTTGAACGGGTCGCTGGAAAGGAAACTGCAAAAGGCAAAATAATTTTAGCACACCTTGGAAATGGGGCAAGCCTTGCTGCCGTTAAAAATGGCAAAAGTATCGACACAAGCATGGGATTCACCCCTACATCAGGATTGCCAATGAGCACGCGCACTGGCGATCTTGACCCTGGTGTTGCATGGTATCTGATGCAGCATGAAAATCTTACACCAAAAAAATTCAGCCGTCTTATTAATCACGAATCCGGTTTGCTTGGTATATCAGGAACAAATTCTGATATGAGAGAACTGGTGAAAATTGAGGACACTGATAGCCATGCTAAAGAAGCCATTGAATTGTTTTGTTATCAAACAAAAAAATGGATCGGTTCATTTGCCGCTGCACTCGGAGGCTTGGATGTATTGGTATTTTCAGGTGGCATCGGTGAACATTGGCCGGAAATACGTAGTAAGATATGCGACAACCTCGGGTTTTTAGGAATTAAATTAGATGACATAAAAAATATTAATAATGAGGCTTTCATTTCTACCGGTACAGATAAAGTGAAGGTTCTTGTTATTAAAACAAACGAAGAGTTGATGATAGCAAAAATGGTTTGCGGTGTTTTGAGTTATTCAATTAAAACCGAAGCGTGAGAATAAGCGAAATTGAAAAATCAAGAGTGTGATAGATGTAACTATTATCAATAATTGTGTAATATATAAATAAGTAAAATCGCTTACCTTCTTAACAAAGTAAAATTTCAAGAGGAATTATAAGTAATAGTCGAATTTTTGTAAAATAAATTTAAAAAACAGTATGAATATTCAATTAAACACCGACAAGAATTTAAGCGTACACGAAGAATTTGGTACCAAGTTAGACGATTTATTATCAAAAGAGTTAAGCAGGTTTAGTGAGTATATAACACGATTAGAAGTGCATCTGTCGGATGAGAACGGTTCCAAAGAAGGGATAAATGATAAGAGATGTTTACTAGAAGCCCGGCTTGAAGGCAGGCGGCCAATCGCTGTCACGGGATTCGGAAATACCTACGATCTTGCTGTTAACAGTGCAATAGATAAGTTAAAGGCTTCTCTTAATACAATTATCGGGCGATTGAGAAATCATTAACGGGAAAAGTAAATCTGACCAAAGTAATATCAGATAAAATGATTACAAAATTAAAAACACATTCTTATAATGTCTCTCAGCAGCATTAGAGCTAAATCAGAACATCCTATTGCCACAGGTATTCTTCAAAAAGCAAAAGGCTTATCCCTGTCAATTCCGGCAACAGAAAATTTTAATGTTATGGTGGTTGCTATTAATACAAGCATGAAGAGGTAAAGTAAAAGTCACAAGAATGAATAAATATAAGAAAATAAAATCTTGTCCTATCGGCAGAAAGGCAGGAACAATATTTAGAAAAGAAATGACCCGATCATAAAAAATTTTAAACACTTAACAACATTTTACGAATAAATAAATAATAAGTATGAAAAGTATAAAAATGAAAACAACACGAAATATTTGTTTGAGTATTGCTGCAACAATGATGTTATTCTTTTTGAGCTCTTGTTCAAAAAAGATTTCTTTTCAAACTTCCTCAGTTGTTCCTGCTGCTAAAGGAACAGTGAAAATAAAAAAAGATAAAAACAGCAATTATCAAATAGAAGTATCAATAAGAAACCTTGCTGAACCAAAAAGGTTGGAACCTTCCAGGAATACCTATGTTATATGGATGGATACCGATAATAATGGCACAAAAAATATCGGGCAAATCAATACCTCAACGAATTTTTTATCCAGCAAATTAAAAGCATCCTTTCAAACAGTAAGCTCATTCAAACCGAAGAAAGTATTTATAACGGCCGAAGATGATGCCAGTATTCAATATCCGGGTATGCAACTTGTATTATCAACCGATAATTTTTAGATCAATTAAATAGAAATATAATGAAAATAAGGGACACACACACGTCTGTTGAAACGCTGTCGCCGGAATTACTTCAAAAGATGGATGCTTACTGGCGGGCAGCTAACTATTTATCAGTTGGCCAGATTTATCTTTATGATAATCCGCTGTTAAAAGAGCCGCTAAAACTGGCGCATGTAAAACCGCTGGTAGTTGGGCATTGGGGCACAACGCCGGGGCAAAATTTTATTTATGTGCATCTGAACAGGGTGATTAAGAAATACGATCTCGATATGTTTTACATCTCGGGTCCGGGGCATGGTGGTCCTGCCTTGGTGGGCAACGTTTACCTGGAAGGTACCTGGAGTGAAGTATATCCAGACATCACACAGGATGAAGCCGGATTAAAAAAGTTATTCAAGCAATTCTCTTTTCCCGGGGGCATTTCCAGCCATGTAGCCCCAACAACTCCCGGTTCAATTCATGAAGGCGGAGAATTGGGTTATTCCCTCAGTCATGCTTTTGGTGCAGCTTTTGACAATCCCGGTTTGATAGTCGCCTGCATTGTTGGGGATGGTGAAGCAGAAACGGGTCCCCTGGCTACAGCGTGGCATTCAAATAAATTTTTGAACCCGATTAGTGATGGGGCCGTATTGCCTATCCTTCATTTGAATGGGTATAAGATCAGCAATCCAACTATCCTGGCGCGGATAGAGAATGAAGAATTGGAACAATTCTATAGAGGTTGTGGATGGATCCCATATTTTGTTGAAGGAGATGATCCTGCAACCATGCATCAGCTAATGGCAACAGCGACAGATAAAGCAATTGAAGAAATTCACCGCATACAAGGCAGGGCAAGAGATAACAATGATACTACCAGGCCCCGCTGGCCGATGATAATTTTAAGGTCACCCAAAGGATGGACAGGGCCAAAAGAGGTAGATGGTGTGCCAAACGAGGGAACGTTTCATTCACACCAGGTGCCTTTGTTGGTTGATGCGGATCATCCGCAACATGTTGAACAGCTCGAGCACTGGATGAAAAGTTACAAAGCCGAAGTGCTCTTTGATAAAAACGGGCGGCTTATTCCTGAGTTGGCTGAATTAGCACCTACTGGTAACAGTAGGATGGGATCCAATCCACACACCAACGGAGGAGTACTCTTGCATGATTTGATAATGCCAGACTTTCATAGGCATGCATTACATGTTCCATCACCTGGTGCAATTATGTGCCAGGATACAATGATACTCGGTAAATTTCTAAAAGATGTAGCGGCATTAAATCAACATCAGCATAACTTTCGTGTCTTTGGTCCCGACGAGACCGTATCAAATTTATTGGGAGCAATTTTCGAGACCACCAACAGGCAGTGGGAAGCAAGAGAAAAAATAAATGATGAGTTTCTTGCTCCAATAGGGCAGGTACTTGACTCAATGCTTAGTGAACATCAATGCGAAGGTTGGCTCGAAGGATACCTGCTTACGGGAAGGCATGGTTTATTCAACAGTTACGAAGCATTTATAAGGATTGTTGACTCCATGTTCAGCCAGCACGCAAAGTGGCTAAAAGTAACTTCGGAATTACCGTGGAGAAGAAAAATTGCATCACTTAATTATTTACTCGCATCACACGTTTGGCAACAAGATCATAATGGATTTACGCACCAGGATCCCGGCTTTCTTGATCATGTAATCAACAAGAAAGCAGATGTTGTAAGAGTCTATTTACCGCCGGATGCAAACTGCCTGCTGTCGGTTTTTGATCATTGTTTGCGCAGCAGGCATTATGTAAATGTTGTAGTTGCTGGCAAACATCCTCTGCCTCAATGGCTTTCTATGGATGCAGCTGTTATACATTGTACCGAAGGAATTGGCATCTGGCAATGGGCCAGCAACGACCAGGGATCTGAACCTGATGTAGTAATGGCTTGTTGCGGTGATACACCAACGCTTGAGCTACTGGCGGCTGTTTCCATATTGCACGAACATTTGCCCGCTCTTAAAATAAGAGTGGTAAACGTTGTGGACCTCATGAAACTGCAATCCAGCTCGGAACATCCGCATGGCTTAAACGACCATGATTACGACTCGATATTTACTAAAGACAAACACATCATTTTTAATTTTCATGGTTATCCATGGCTGGTGCACCGTCTCACTTACCGCCGTTGCAACCGCAATCTTCATGTGAGAGGGTATAAAGAAGAAGGTACTATTACAACACCCTTTGATTTAAGAGTACAAAATGATATTGATCGTTTTCACCTGGTAATTGATGTGATAGATCGTCTGCCGAATTTAGGCAGCAAGGGCGATTACCTCAAACAACAATTGCAGGATAAATTAATAGAGCACAAACATTATGTGAGTGAACATGGTAAAGACATGCCTGAAATCCTTAACTGGAAATGGAAAACCACAGATATAAAAAATAAATTTAGCTTACTTCACGAATGAAACCACGTATTTAATGGTTATCTCCTTTCAGCTGTCTCCAGATCAATGCCTGATAGCGCTTCCTCCTGAGAGCTGAAAGCCGACCGCTGATAATAGCCAAAGCGTAACCATGCAGTCACCTAAATAAATCAGTAAATGAATAAAAGAACACTAACAGAAACTATTCAACAACTCTTTTCAGGCAATAGAGGGCTATTAGCGATGGATGAAAGCAATCCAACCTGCAACAAACGTTTTGCCGCGGCTGGTATTGCGCAGACAATTGAACTTAGACGTAGTTATCGCGAACTGATTGTTACTACGCCAGGCCTGAATGAGAGTATAGGTGGCGCTATCTTATATGATGAAACCATTCGCCAGCAAACATCAAACGGTACTCCGTTCACTAATGTGTTGCTGAAAGCAGGAATTATCCCGGGCATTAAAGTAGATATGGGTGCCAAGCCAATGGCAGGTTTTGTAAATGAAAAAATTACGGAAGGGTTAGACGGGCTGCGTGAGCGTTTGCAACAATATAATAAAATGGGAGCCCGTTTTGCCAAATGGCGAGCTGTAATTACAATCGGTGATCATATTCCAACCAATGAATGCATTTATGCAAATATTCATGCCCTTGCACGATATGCAGTCTTATGCCAGGAAGCGGATATTGTACCGATTGTTGAACCTGAAGTATTAATGGAAGGAAACCATTCTATTCAACGTTGTTTTGAAGTAACGGAGCAGGTATTAAAAATGCTGTTTTTCCAGTTGTATCAGTTCAGGGTCGATTTGGAAGGCATGATTTTAAAGCCCAACATGGTTATAGCCGGAACTGGTGCGGTTAAAAAAAATACGGTAGATGAGGTAGCAGAAGCAACAGTAAATTGCCTGCTTGCATCTGTTCCTGCTATAGTGCCTGCCATTGCATTTTTATCCGGAGGGCAATCGCCTGTAGAAGCCACTGCGCACCTGAATGCCATCAATAGTAATTTTAAAGACCGGCTACCCTGGATAGTTAGTTTTTCTTTTGCAAGGGCCATTCAACAACCTGCACTGGATATATGGAAAGGTCAAAAATCATGTGTAGAAGAAGCACAAAAATTATTATACCGCCGTGCTAAACTTGATGCTGCGGCACGCCAGGGTAAATACCATGCTGCAATGGAAGAACAATAGCAGGTTGAATGATTTGATAATAAATTGAAAGCTGATAGCCAATTTTTCAAAAAAAACAATGAAAATGGAAAAACAAAAATTCGATTATGGAATGATTGGTCTCGGCACAATGGGTCGTAACCTGGTTTATAACATGAGCGATCATGGATATACAGTTATGGGTTTTGATAAAAATAATTCCCAGGTGGAAATACTTAAGAAAGAAGCCGGCGATGAAAAAATATCTGCCACATCAAACCTGGAAGAATTTATAAAGGCGCTGAAAACACCTAAAGTAATCATGATGCTTGTGCCGGCCGGAAAAATAGTGGATGAAGTCATCAATGAATTAAAACCTTTTTTATCAGAAAATGATTTGCTAATGGATTGCGGTAATTCTCACTTTACGGATACTAAAAGAAGGAATGAGCAATTGGAAGGATCAGCCATTCATTTTATGGGCGTTGGCATTTCAGGAGGTGAGTTGGGCGCGCGCCACGGCCCGAGTATCATGCCGGGTGGCCCGAAGAAAGGGTATGAACGCGTGGCAGAAATGCTGCAGGCTGTTTCTGCTAAAGTGAATGGAGAGCCTTGTGTAGCGTGGCTAGGGCCTGCCCCCACAGGGCACTATGTAAAAATGGTGCATAACGGTATTGAATATGGCTTGATGCAACTCATTTCCGAAGCTTATCATCTGCTGAAGAAATTTGCCGGGATGAACAATGATGAAATGCATACTGTTTTTTCAAAATGGGATAAAGGGGTATTGCAGTCTTATCTCATAGAAATTACCGCCGATATCTTTACTCAAAAAGATGAGCTTAGCGGCGTCCCGATTATTGACAGGATCCTCGACATTGCAGAACAAAATGGCACAGGAGCCTGGACCTCCGAAGATGCGATGAATTTACGGGTGCCCATTCCCGTTATTGATTGTGCTGTTTCTATGCGGCATTTGTCGGCTTATAAAAAAGAACGTGAAGCCGCACAACAAAAGCTGGAAGGTCCTGAAATCAAATGCAGCGTTGATAACAATGAGTTTGTGAAATGGATGGAGCAGGCGCTTTATTTTTCGATCATCACGGCTTATGCACAGGGAATGGCGCTGTTACAGGTAGCTTCCAAAGAATATAAGTACAATTTGAAATTAGAAAATATTGCCGCCATCTGGAGAGGTGGTTGTATCATCCGTGCGTCGCTTTTGGAAGATATGCGTTCTGCTTTCTCCTTACAGCCGGATCTGTCGAACCTTTTGACGAGCGATATATTTTCAACAAAATTAATGCAATCGCAAAAAGACATTCGTAAAGTTATTCAATTAGCTATAGAAAACGGCATTCCGGTTCCTGCACTGATGGGGGCTTTAGCTTATTTCGACAGTTACAGGAGTGGCTGGCTGCCGGCAAATTTAATACAGGCCCAACGCGATGATTTTGGCGCTCACACCTACGAGCGAAACGACAGGGAAGGAATTTTTCATACACATTGGAATCAAAAATAATAAAATGGAAACTGAAGTAAAAATAGGTCCCACCATCATTATAATACTTGGTGCTACGGGAGATTTAACCTGGCGTAAATTAACCCCTGCTATTTACAACCTTTGGCTCGATAACTGGATACCCGAAGAATTCGCAGTTATTGGGGTAAGCCGTGATAAATACACAGGGCCTGAATTTGAAAAACATTTGCATGAAGGCGTAGATAAATTTTCACGACGGGGAAAAACAAAGAAAAATGAATGGGATATTTTTGCCAAATTCCTCACCTTCCAGCAGGGAGAGTTCAATGCTTCATCTACCTATTCTGCCATAAAGAAGCAAATAAATGTTCTTGAAAAAATGTGGAAGGCCACTGCCAACAGGATCTTTTATCTTGCTGTTCCACCAATTGCATTTGAAGAAATTTCTATGAAGATAGGATCTTCAGGACTAGCAGAAAATAAGCATAAAAGCCGCATCGTGGTGGAAAAGCCTTTCGGACACAACCTGCAAAGCGCCATTAACCTCAATGCCTTATTGCATTCCAATTTTGATGAAACGCAGATATATCGTATTGATCATTATCTCGGAAAAGAAACCGTACAGAATATTCTGGCTTTCCGGTTCGCCAATGCATTGTACGAGCCTATCTGGAACCGCAATTACATTGACAGCATTCAAATAACTGTAGCGGAGCAACTGGGTGTAGAGAACAGGGGTAATTATTATGAAACCGCAGGAGCCCTGCGGGATATGATACAAAATCACCTGCTGCAACTGCTCTGCCTGGTAACCATGGAACCGCCCGTTTCGTTTGAAGCTGATGAAGTACGCAACCGGAAAGTAGATGTTTTAAATGCCATGCAAAAAATCAACCCTAAAGAAGTGCATCATTACGCAGCCCGCGGCCAATATGGCCCGGGATGGATAAAGGGGAAAAAAGTAATTGGCTACCGGCAAGAGCCTGATGTCAATAAAAATTCAAACATTGAAACTTTTGCTGCCGTAAAATTATTTATAGACAACTGGAGATGGCAGGGCGTGCCCTTTTATTTGAGAACCGGCAAAAGAATGGATGAAACAATTTCTGTTATCACCATACAATTCAAATCTCCGCCATACCAACTATTTCCAGCACAGGCAATAAGTAATTGGCAACCCAATCGTCTTATTTTAAGCATTCAGCCCCACATGGGAATCTCTACGAGGTTCCAGGCAAAACGCCCAGGTCTTAAAATGGTGCTTTACCCCGTTGACATGCATTTTGATTATGACGAGTCTTATACTTCAGGAACCCCTGAGGCCTATGAAACCTTGTTGTTGGATATTATGGAAGGAGACACCACTCTTTTTATGCGTGCCGACCAGGTAGAAGCTGCATGGAAAGTGCTTATGCCTGTTATTAATGTTTGGGAGGCAAATCCTCCCGACAACTTTCCTAATTATAAAGCAGGAAGCCAGGGCGCTGAAGATGCGGAAATACTTATTGCAAAGGACGGTCACAGTTGGTTTGATATGCCGATTAACGATTTATCATAATTGGAAGATGGTACCTGGTGTTATCGGCTATCAGCTATCGGCTGTCGGCTGTCGGCTATCAGCTATCAGCAGTCGGCTGTCGGCTATCAGCTATCAGCACGAAGGTCTAAAGGTCTAATTTAATTTGTCAGATTATTAAGTTTCTGTATGAACCAAAACTCCTTCTGCATAGATTAAGACTAATGAAAGGAATTTACGTTATGAATTAAGATAAAAGCCGAAGGCTGATAACTGATAGCTGATGGCTGATAGCTGATAGCTAATAGCTGATATTGGATAAATGTAAAAAATCGCTCACTCATGAAAATATCTCCTTTAGCAGGAAAGCCCGCAGACCTAAACATCCTGGTAAATGTTCCCAGGCTTGTTTCAGCCTATTACACAGGAATACCTGACCCCTCAGTACCTGGCCAACGAGTGGCATTTGGCACTTCCGGTCATCGTGGTTCTTCATTAACAAATTCGTTTAATGAACACCATATCCTTGCCATTACGCAGGCCATTTGTTTATTTCGCAAAGAACAGAAAATTGATGGCCCTTTAAATATTGGCTTTGATACACATGCGCTTTCAGCACCTGCCTTTGCAACTACCATGGAAGTACTGGCAGCAAACAATGTTGATTCGATGATTGCTACCGGGGATGAATACACACCAACACCGGTAATTTCTCACGCCATCTTGCAATACAACAAGGGGCGAAAAACAGGTTTGGCAGACGGCATTGTTATTACGCCTTCACACAATCCACCGGATGATGGTGGCTTCAAGTACAATCCACCTAATGGCGGACCAGCATCGGCTACTATTACAAATTGGATAGAAGCCAAAGCAAACGAATTTCTGCAAAAAGATCTTCAGATAATTAAAAGACTTTCCTTTAAAAAAGCATTAGCTGCTACTACTACTCACCGGCACGATTACCTGAATACATACATCAATGATCTTGGCAATATCATTGACATGAACCTGATCCGGGATTCGAAAATCAGCATAGGCGTTGATCCTCTTGGTGGTGCCGGTGTTCACTATTGGGAGCCGATTGCAGAACGATATAAACTCAATTTAACTGTCGTAAATAAAATTGTTGATCCTGCGTTCCGTTTCATGACCGTAGATTGGGACGGCCAAATCCGCATGGACCCATCCTCTCCTTACGCCATGCAACGACTAATCGCGATGAAAGACGATTATGATATTTCCTTTGCCTGCGATACCGATCACGACAGGCATGGGATTGTTACTAAAAGTACGGGGCTGTTAAACCCAAATCATTTTTTATCGGTAGCCATATTTTACCTACTGCAACATAGACCGAATTGGGATAAAAAAGCTGCTGTAGGCAAAACGGTTGTCACCACCCAACTAATTGACCGAATAGCGGAAAAATTGGAAAGAAAGATTTATGATGTACCTGTTGGATTCAAATGGTTCGTTGAAGGCTTATTGGATTCATCGCTTTGCTTTGCCGGGGAAGAAAGTGCAGGCGCTTCTTTTTCAAGATTAGATGGCAGCGTTTGGACTACAGATAAAGATGGGTTTATACCGGCATTACTCTCTGCTGAAATAACGGCAAAAATGAAAAAAGATCCCGGGGTAATATATAATGAACTCACCAAAGAATTTGGTAACTCTTTCTATAACCGGGTTGAAGCAAAAGCGACTCACGTTCAAAAAGAGAAATTAAAAAAACTTTCCGCTTCACAAATAAAACACAAAAATCTGGCCGGTGAAGAAATTAAACTTATATTGACCAATGCACCGGGAAACAATGCATCGATTGGTGGCGTGAAAGTTACCACAGAAAACGGGTGGTTTGCGGCACGCCCTTCCGGAACTGAAGATATTTACAAGATCTATGCTGAAAGTTTTTTGAGTAAAGATCATCTTAAAACAATTATCGATGAAGCACAAACTGTGGTCAATGCTGCATTATAGATTAATTAAACGAACGTATGAAATTAAAATTGATTCCCGCGGCAGATGAGCTCATATCCAATATGAGAAACTTTTTCCAGGTAAGTGATACTAAACTCCACTATTTAAATGAAGAACCTCTTAGGGAAGAGCTGTTTAGTTCTGATCAAATGGAGAGTTTCGGTATATCACTGGCTACAAGGCATAAAGTAAGCACTAACCCTGCAAAAGATCATTTATTGAAACGGCTTGCAAGCAATGAAGAGACTTTACAGGAAGTGCGCAAGCTCCTGAATAATTCCATAAAAAGAAAATATCAGCTATCCCCTGCCGGCGAATGGCTGATAGACAATTTTTATCTTATTGAAGAACACATCCGTATAGCTCAAACACATTTCCCTAAAAATTACAGCGAAGACCTTCCGCAGTTATCAGAGGGCGGCTCTGTCGGGCTTACACGCAGCTATGATCTGGTACTCCAGTTTATTTCGCACAGCGATGGACGTATTGATATAGAGAGCATCAGCAATTTCGTTAAGGCATATCAAACAATTACCCACCTAAAATTGGGTGAATTATGGGCAATTCCCATTATGCTTCGGTTGGCACTGATTGAAAATATCCGCCGTGTAGCTGCACGATTGGCAATTGACAGGTTGGATAGGAATCTCGCAGGTTATTGGGCGGAAAAAATGATTGACACTACGGAAAAAGCACCTAAAGATCTGATCCTTGTTATTGCCGATATGGCCAGATCCAACCCACCGATTCTTAGCGCTTTTGTTGCTGAATTAATTCGCCGGTTACGTGGCAAAGGCCCCGACCTGGCCCTGGTGCTGACCTGGATAGAGCAGCAATTATCCGGAAGCGGTGTTACGAGTACTGAGCTTATAAATGCAGACAACCAGCAACAGGCAGCCGACCAGGTTTCAATAAGTAATAGCATAGGCAGTCTTCGCTTACTCGGCGCAATGGATTGGCGAACTTTCGTTGAATCGCATTCCATCGTTGAAAAAATATTATTACAGGATAAAAACGGTGTGTATGGAAAAATGGATTTTTCTACACGTGACCGTTACCGGCATGTTGTAGAAATGATTGCTAAAAAGAGCATATCCAGCGAGGAGGAAGTTGCCCGTATAGCGTTACAATTAGCGAATGAAAATTTACCGGCAAACGGCGAAGATCAAAGAATTGCACACGTAGGTTACTACCTTATAGGGCACGGGCTGAGGCAAACAAAAAGCAGGGCAAAAATGGCCGTGCCTTTTATACAAAAAATAAGACAAAGTATTAAAAGCTTTGCTTTTCCCATTTATTTGTTGACCATTTTTTTAATAACGGCTGGTATCAGCACAATTATTTTCAGCAAAGGATCCGGGGAAACAAAAAGCACATGGCTGCTGATATTAATCAGTTTGCTGGCCTTGTTTTGTGCAAGCCAGCTTGCAATATCGCTTGTTAACTTCTTTGCAACTTTACTGGTTAAACCCAGCCTGCTGCCAAGAATGGATTATGCAAAAAAAATACCATTTGAATCAAGTACACTTGTGGTAATACCGGCATTGCTTACAACAGTTAATGAAATAGAAATCCTGGTAGAGTCGCTTGAAGTAAGATTTCTCGCCAACAGGAGTGATAATTTATATTTTGGTTTATTGACGGATTTTACAGATGCCCCGTTTGAATCACTTACTGGAGATAAGGTGCTTTTAGATACGGTTCATTATGCTATTCAAGCACTCAATAAAAAATACCAGAGAGCAAATAATGACCTGTTCTTTCTATTTCATCGTCCACGCAAATGGAATCCGGTAGAAAAAGTATGGATGGGATATGAAAGAAAACGCGGTAAGCTTTCAGACTTAAATGAATTGTTGCGGGGAAATGCAGATGAACACTTTTCGCTGATTACCGGCAATCAGTCAGTTTTCCCCCAAATAAAATATGTGTTAACACTGGATGCCGATACGCAATTGCCGCTTAATTCTGCATGGAAATTGGTAGGCACCATGGCACATCCCCTAAACCGTGCGTGGTATAATGAAAAAAAGAAGCGGGTAACCAGGGGATACGGAATATTGCAACCACGGGTTACCGTTAGCCTGCCCGATGTGACAGGCTCCCGGTACACCCGAATGCATGGCAATGAACCTGGTATCGATCCCTATACGCGTGCTTCCTCGGATGTTTACCAGGATTTATTTGACGAGGGTTCTTATATTGGCAAAGGAATTTATGATGTTGACATATTTCAGCAAGTGCTGAATGGTAAATTTTTAGAAAACCGCATTCTCAGCCATGACCTTTTAGAAGGCTGCTATATACGCTCGGGGTTAGTGAGCGACGTACAATTATTTGAAAAATATCCAACCACCTACAGCGCAGATATGAAAATGAGGTTGCGGTGGATTCGTGGTGACTGGCAAATTTTGTCCTGGATTCTACCCATTGTCGCCGGCCCGGGAAAGCGTATGTATAAAAATCCGATTTCTGCATTATCCCGCTGGAAAATATTTGACAATATGCGGCGCAGCCTCGTGCCCATTGCACTTACTGTTTTATTGTTGTTAGCATGGATCGTTCTACCCTCTGCTTTATACTGGACGATTGCTGTTTCAGGGATTATTGTTTTCCCGATTTTTATTACATCCCTTTGGGATATCCTGAGAAAGCCAAAAGAAGTGTTGTTGAAATACCACATTAAAAATTCATGGCATAAACTCAGGGAAATAGCGGTTAAGACTTTGTTCACACTTATCTGTTTGCCCTATGAAGCATTTTCAAACCTGAAAGCAATTCTGCGCACTCTTTGGCGAATGTTTATCAGCGGAAAAAAGTTGCTGGAATGGAATCCATCGGCACACGTGACAAAGTCGGATCAAACAAGTATCGGCGCTTCATATACTTCAATGTGGATTGAACCGGCTCTCGCAATAGCTACTTTTATTTTTTTGACGATCTTTTATCCGTCAAAATTATTTATCGCAGTACCTGTGCTGTCTTTGTGGCTTATCGCTCCGGGTGTAACCTGGTTTATCAGTAAGCCTTCGAAAAAACAGGTTGCCATGCTTTCCGCCGATCAAAATGTTTTTCTTCAAAAACTTGCGAGGAAAACCTGGGGATTTTTTGAAAATTTTGTTGTGGCATCAGACAATTGGTTACCACCAGATAATTTCCAGGAACAGCCGGTTGAACAAATTGCACATCGTACTTCCCCCACCAATATTGGCCTTTCATTGTTATCCGCATTAACAGCTTACGAGTTTGGTTACCTAACAAGCAGTCAATTGATTGAACGCACAAGTAATACTATCCAAACGATGAATGACATGGACCGCTACCAGGGACATTTTTATAATTGGTATAATACAGAAACACTAGCGCCACTTCAGCCAATATATATTTCTACAGTTGACAGTGGTAATCTTGCGGGCCATTTGCTGGTATTAAGACAAGGCCTTCTGACCATGCCTCAGCAAAAAGTACACAGGGCAGAGCTTTACAAAGGCATCAGGGATACTACAAATGTATTTACTGATTGTTTGGGGAAAAAGGAAATACCGTTGATGCAGTCCTTTTCGACTGAAGTTGAAATGGCGTGCAACAAAACTTTTATTTCAGCGGATGAAATAAAAAAATGCAATGAATCACTGTTAAACAATTTCAATTTGGTTGCCGAAAAACTGGGAAATGTATCAGGAACGGAAACGCATAGATGGAAACAACTGCTTCTTGAACAATTGCAAAAGTTGAATTTTCATTATGAGATATTTAAGCCCGCGCTTTTATTGCAAGCCGCTCCACCTGCATTCAGAGATCTAATACTGCCGGATGTAAATGCCACATGGATTGAATTTTTAAAAACAGCCACACAACTTCAGCTTGAGGTAAAGGGCATACAAGCCGCAAATAACACCGCAGAAGAAAATGAATGGCTTGAACAATTTCAAATAGTTTTAAAAATATCAATCAGAAGGGCAAAAGAATTAATTTCAGCTACTGAAATCCTGGCTCAGCAATGCAATATTTTAGCGGACATGCAATGGAATTTCCTGTATGATAAGTCAAGCCATCTTTTTTCCATAGGCTATAATGTGCAGGACCACCGCGCAGATGCAAGCTATTACGATCTGCTGGCATCTGAAGTAAGACTATGTATTTTTGTTTGTATTGCGCAAGGCAAACTGCCGGAAGATAGTTGGTTTGCATTAGGCCGATTATTAACAAATCTTGATGGCAACTCAATTCTTTTATCATGGAGCGGCTCGATGTTTGAATACCTGATGCCTCTGTTGGTAATGCCCACCTATGAAAATACGCTGCTCGATCAAACTTGCAAAGCGGCGGTAGAATGGCAGGTTAAATATGGACGAAAAACAGGCAAGCCCTGGGGTATTTCAGAATCATGTTACAATATGATCAATACTAGTTCAAATTATCAATACCGTGCGTTTGGCGCTCCGGGTCTTGGGTTGAAACGCGGGCTTGAAGAAGATGCTGTCATTGCACCTTACGCATCGGCACTTGCGCTGATGGTAGCGCCTGAACTGGCATGCGAAAACCTGGAGTTGTTGCACCAAAAAGGAATAGAAGGAAAATATGGCTTTTACGAATCCATTGATTACACGCCATCTCGTTTGCAACGAGGTCAATCCAGCGCAATAATTTATACGTTCATGGCACACCACCATGGCATGAGCCTGTTATCACTGGCTTATCTGCTTCTTGATAAACCCATGCAAACACTTTTTGAAGCAGAACCACAGTTTAAGGCAACCCTTTTGTTATTGCAGGAAAAGATTCCGAAAGCATCATCTCTTTTTGCACATACTACTGAAATAGCAGATACCAACTACAGCTCCGTTGGCCAGGAATCAAGGATACTTACCACTCCAAACACGCCAATACCCGAGGTGCAATTGTTATCAAATGGAAGGTATCACGTAATGGTTACAAACGCAGGTGGCGGATACAGCCGCTGGAAGGATTTTGCTATCACACGATGGCACGAAGACGTTACTAGTGATAACTGGGGCACATTTTGTTATATACGCGATTTGGACGGCATAGGATATTGGTCCAATACGTATCAGCCTACGCTTCAGAAAGCTGAAAAATATGAGGCGGTCTACTCGCCGGGACGGGTAGACTTTGAATGTGTTCGTAACAACATAGTAACCCATACAGAAATTGTCGTTTCTCCGGAAGACGATATTGAAATGAGGAGACTGCATATAAGAAACCGCTCTGGTATTAGAAAAAAAATCGAAATTACAAGTTACGCGGAGGTGGTTATCGCACCGGCCGCATCCGATTTGATGCAGCCTGCTTTCAGTAATCTTTTTGTTCAAACAGAAATCATTCCGCATCAGAATACGATTCTTTGCACACGAAGGCCAAGATCTGCCGATGAATCATCTCCGTGGATGTTTCACCTGATGGCTATAGAAGGAAAAGTTGCGGAAGAAATATCTTATGAAACAGACAGAATGGTATTTATTGGTCATGGCAATTCAATCGTGAATCCGCAGGCGATGAGTGCGCCGGGCAAATTGAGTGGTACACAGGGTTCAGTATTAGACCCCATTGTTTCTATACGTTATAAGATAATACTTGATCCTGATGAAACAGTTACCATTGATATGGTAATTGGCACTGGTGAAAGCAGGGAAATTTGCCAGGGTTTAATCAATAAATACCAGGGAAACAAATCTCACAAAGACCGGGTTTTTGAAATGGCCTGGACGCATAGCCAGGTAATCCTCCGGCACATCAATGCATCGGAAGCAGATACGCAATTATATGAACGTTTGGCGAGCTCCATTATATTTACCAATTCAACCTTTCGCGCAGATCCTTCCATACTCATCAGTAACCATCGCCAGCAGTCAGGCTTGTGGGGATATTCTATTTCAGGTGATCTGCCGATAGTTCTTTTAAAAATAGAAAACCTGGAAAATATGCAGTTGGTGAAGCAACTTATACAGGCACATATCTATTGGCGGTTAAAAGGTCTTGTAGTTGATCTGGTAATATGGAATGAAACACATGGTGGCTACAGGCAGGTTTTTCAAAATGATATCCTGGCACTCATACCGCCAGAACTCAATGGAAGCAAGGGAGGCATTTTTACAAGAGCTGCAGACCAAATATCAACTGAAGACCGCATATTGTTTCAATCAGTTGCCCGCATCATCATTGCCGACAGCGGTGGAACTTTAGCGGAGCACGTGAACCGAAAAGAAAATGCTAAAGCGGTGATACCTTTTATTAATAAAGTAAAAACCTATGTACCTCTTGTCTCACAAATTACAAAACCACAAGACCTTATTTTTTCAAACGGGTTAGGTGGGTTTTCACCCGACGGTAAAGAGTACGTTATTATTATTGGCAATAAAAATAAAACCCCCGCACCATGGGCAAATGTAATAGCCAATCCAAATTTCGGAACGGTTATCTCAGAAAGCGGATCGGCTTACACCTGGACTGGAAATGCACATGAACTGAGACTTACATCATGGAGTAACGATCCTGTTTCGGATACCTGCGGAGAAGCCTTTTATATCAGGGACGAAGAAAGCGGGCATTACTGGTCCACAGCATTGCTGCCTTCAGGTGGTCAGTCGTCGTATATCGCCCGACATGGATTTGGCTATAGTGTTTTTGAGCACATTGAAGATGGCATTCTTTCTGAAATGACGGTATATGTTGATATAGAGGCGGCCGTTAAATTCACTGTTCTAAAATTAAAAAATCAATCCGGAAGACCAAGAAAACTCTCTGCTACGGGTTATGTTGAGTGGGTGCTTGGCGACAACAGGATGAAGACCGCCATGCATATTAATACAGTAGTTGATCTCGACAGCGGTGCATTGTTTGCAAAAAACCAGTACAGCATGGAGTTCAAAGATAGGGTAGCATTTTTTGATGTTGATTATTTAAAGAAAACTTTTACCGGGGATCGTACAGAATTTATTGGTCGCAACGGCAATTTAAAAAATCCTGAAGCGATGTCGCGTGTAAACCTTTCCTGCAAAACAGGCCTTGCCCTGGATCCCTGTGCTGCAATACAAGTTCCTTTTTTTATGGCTGATGGAGAAGAACAGGTAATTATTTTCAGGTTGGGGGCCGGGCAAAATGCAGGTGAAGCAAGCGCAATTGCCAGACAGTTCCGTGGCATGAACGCGGCAACGGATGCATTGAACAGGGTAAAAAGCTATTGGGAAACCACCATCGGTGTTTTGCAGGTAGAAACGCCGGATGAAGCAATCAACATTATTACAAACGGCTGGCTCACTTATCAAACTTTGTCTTCAAGGCTTTGGGGAAGAACCGGATTCTATCAGTCGGGCGGCGCATTTGGATTCAGGGATCAGTTGCAGGATGTTATGTCACTCCTTCATACAAGACCTGAACTTGCCCGAGAACAGATTTTGCTTTGTGCATCAAGACAGTTTAAAGAAGGAGATGTACAACATTGGTGGCATCCGCCAGTTGGCCGAGGTGTGCGCACACGTATATCGGATGATTATTTGTGGCTGCCTTTTGTTACAGACTGTTATATTAAACATACAGGTGATGTTGGCATTCTGGATACGGCAACCAATTTTCTCGAGGGCCGAATTCTAAATGCGGGAGAGGAATCTTATTTCGACCTTCCTGTAGATTCAATGATGCGTGCAATACTCTACGATCATTGTGTACTGGCTATTAAATACGGACTAAATTTTGGCGAACATGGGCTACCGTTAATTGGTACGGGCGACTGGAACGACGGCTTAGATAAAGTAGGTCAGCATGGAAAGGGAGAAAGTGTTTGGCTTGCATTTTTTCTGTATGAAATACTCATCAATTTTGCCGAAACCGCCCTTTTGCATAACGACCCGGTGTTTTCGGATACCTGCAAAAATGAAGCTAAGGAATTAAAGGACAATATTGATAAATATGCATGGGATGGTAACTGGTATAAACGTGCCTGGTTCGATGACGGAACGCCACTGGGTTCTGCAACAAATGACGATTGTAAGATAGATTCTATTGCGCAAAGCTGGTCCGTTTTGTCAGGTGGCGGCAATGAAAGCCTGGTTCATACTGCTATGGAATCGGCTTATAAATATTTGGTCAAAAAAGACGTGGGCATTATTCAGTTGCTTGAGCCTGCGTTCGATAAGTCCGATCTGAATCCGGGTTATATTAAAGGATATGTACCCGGTGTAAGGGAAAATGGCGGCCAATATACGCATGCTGCAGTGTGGATGATCATGGCCTTCGCCAGGTTAGGAAATAATGAACGTGTTTGGGAATTATTAAAAATGATCAATCCAGTTAATCATGGTACTACCGCCCAAAAAATTGCCGTGTACAAAGTAGAACCTTACGTGCTTGCGGCGGATGTTTATTCACGTGAGCCACACGCAGGGCGCGGCGGCTGGACCTGGTATACAGGATCTGCCGGCTGGATGTATCGTTTAATTACAGAATCTTTTCTTGGCCTGCAGCGGGAAGGAAATAAACTGAGATGTATTCCCTGTGTTCCAAAAGAATGGAAATCGTTTAAAATTCATTACCGGTATAATAATACTATTTTTCATATTGAAGTACAGCAAACCGGCAGCACTGAAAAAAGCATGGTAACAGTAGATGGCATTAAACAGGAAGATGCATTGATTACACTGATAGACGATGGGGCAGAGCATAGTGTATCGATTACCGCTGCCGGGTCTGGCACTGGCACGTAGCAGGGGCGGCCTGCGTTGGCTGTTGATTTAGCAACCTAGATGCTTGCAAACTATAAAAATATAAATATTCGAAAACTCCTTATTATAGACAGCAAACTGATGTACTAATTAAGATACTCACCTTCTTTAATCTCGTCATTAGCATTAACAACAATGTTATCCCCGGCATTTATTTCACCAAATATTTCTGTTCTGTCTGTAGTCGCATTACCCGTGCTCACATCTGCTTTTATAATCGTACCATTACGAACCAAAAGTATATATTTCCTTTCTGTTAAGGTAACAACGGCTGAACGAGGGACATACAACGCTTTGATGTTTCCTTTTGAGTATAAAATCACATCGGCATACATCCCCCAGGAGAGTTGTTCGTTCTTATTCGGCAAGTCAATTTCAATTCTTTCAGTCCTGTAATGCTCATTGATATCCATTGATTTCCTGGCGATAAAACCAGTCATTTTCTTTCCTTGTAATGCACTTACATAAAAAGACACCGTGTCCTGGTTTCTTAATGTTGATGCTAAAGATTCCGGTATATCTACCTGTAACCGGAGGCGTTCTATTTGTTTCAGTTCCAGCATCGGCTTGTCTTTCGGGGAAGCGCTAACCAGGGCGCCCGGGTGCACATTCCTGTCTGTGATAACGCCGGCAAAGGGTGCGATAACTTTTAAATATCCCAGCATGGTTTGCTACATCTGCCAGTTGGTTTTCTCAGCCTTGCTTACAGCGCTATCTACCTGCATTTTTGACCTGATCGTGGAGAGATCAAGAGGAGAGATGGCGCCGGCAGTTGAGGAAGCCTCCAGCAAACGGTTATATCGTTCTTTATCAATTGCAAAATCTGCCTGGCTTTTTTCATATTTTTCCTTTTCCTGGGCTACGGCCTGCACCAGCTCGGGTGCCTCCAGCTCCATCAATACTGCTCCTTTCATACCAATTACAACAAATGGCTCTGCCTCTGTTTTTATACGGAATATTGCAACCGTTGCAGACGCCGCAGATACATGCGAACCTTTTTACGTACGCGATAACTTTAGGGAAAATACGTACCTGATAAGCTGCTAATTGAGCGGGCAACCTGATAACAGTGGAAACTCCACCTTTTTCAATAGTCGCTATTTGGTATGCAGCCATTACCTTTTTTGCATTGACCGGCTTTTTATTTTCTGATTTACTGTTTCAGGCGCTGGTAATCAAACCCTGATGAGAATGCCTTGAAATTATCATTATATTGAATACTTGAACCTCTTGCCCATGCACGGCCTGCAAGCAGCAATTTTGGCAGGTAACTTTTTTTATGACTTCGTTATTAGAGAGCAGGATGTTTTTCTTTTGCTCGTAATAGTTTAACAAGGGATCAGGTAGTGCATCCGGAGCATATAAGGGTGCTACTGGTTTCATATGTATAAAATTGTTAAAAACCGTGTCCAGCAGTATTTGTTTAGCATTGATTCCGGTGAAATAGGAGAGTTCCTCCCTTAGCTGGTTTATCTTTCCTTCTGCCTGTTTGTAATTGATTCGTGCCCTTGACAGCTCTGCTTTGGCCAGCAAAGAATCTGCACCTGCGATAACACCGCTTTTGGCAAGTGCATTGATAACTGAAAATATACTGATGTACCTGTTTATGTTTTGTTTGTCGGCATCCAGCCTGTATTTTTTCTTCAGTATATCAAAATATCTCCTCGAAATTTCCAGCCTCAGGATATAGAGCTCTCTTTCAAGATCTGTTTTTTGAAAAGCTAACTTAGCATTTGCAAAATTGAGCCTTGCCCTGTTAAAGCCAAAATTTGCCAGCTCGTATTCGCTGTAGACAACCGCCATATTGCCGCCAACAGGACTGTAATTATTTGCGTCCCTTACGCCTGCAGAACTTGAAGGAGTTATTCCAAAAGTAAAATAAGATCCTGCCACGGTATTATTAGATCCGGCGTTTAGCTGCTCACTAAATTTTATCCGGGGCAGAAAAGAATGCTTCACCTCTATCGCCAAAGCCTGCGAACTTTTTATCAGCGCCTCTTTTTGTTTTAACAATGGAAGATTCGTAGTTGCAGAATCAATAAGATCTTGTAAAGAAAAGTATTGTTGTGCCAGCAAAGAACCTGCAGGCAGCAAAAAGCATAAAGCCCATGCTGCGCAGCACTTTCTTACATAGAAAGATACCATAGTCTATAATAATTAAAATAAAAAATGTTGTTGCCTGATATCAGCTAACAACAGGAGGGCCTCGTAGCGAGTCTTGAATTATTGATGAAATGAGCAGATAGTCCTGCGGTTTGCTTTTAATAATTTTAGCGGAAAGTAAGAAGAAAGGTTCAGCAAGCGAATATGATACGCTGATGATGCTTTCAGGATGAAATCTTTTATTTAACCTGATATTTGATTTCTGATTATCTTTTGTTTTATTGGATGAAAAGTTCTTTTTAATAACACCACCATTCGAAGAGGCCAGGGAAAGATTTGAGTGGGTGGAATAATCTGAAATAGAGTTTATTACTGACTGGACTATGAAAAAACTCACATAAACCGCTAACAATATTATACGATTTAAAAATAAAAGTGATTTATGGTCTCACAACTTCATTAAACATAAAGGTAATAATTTACGAGTAAACTTGTATTTATCAAAGTTCCAGTCTTTAGCTATTAATTTGTTTCGGCGTACAGATTTAAACCATTTTTGACCTGGTGTTATGTCAATCATATACTGTCCGTTATGTTGTTTATTAACTATCAGCGGTCAGCTATCAGTCAAAAAAGGAATTCAAATAATTCGCGTATCTATACCGGGTTTTAACTACTGGAAGCATCCGGCTACTGTAACGGTCGTTATTCAGGTCATTCACTTTTTGCTTACTATAACGCATATGCGCTGAATACATCGATATATGTACGTAACTTTTTACCTGATTTCATCCCTGCAGGCTCTTATTTGAAAGTTTTTTTTGCCAGCAGCAGTCGTGCAATTAATACCCCTATATTTCCCAAATTTAAAAACATTCACATGTATACTTTTACCATTAATAGCTGACTATCAATTGGCGTCATGTTTGAATGCACGTATAGGTAAATCTTGAAGATGAAAAGAATTGTAACAGCAATTGGTTGTCTGTTTTTTGCAATTACGTTTGCAAACGCTCAGAAGAAATCAATATTATTAGAACCGCAAACCCGTAAGATTAACCAGGGCGAACCTCTCCCCTCCCAGTCGTCATTTGATATTCAGGTGCCTGTTGGTACAGGCATAGGGGTTATCATGATCAATATTTTCAAAGGTGGCAGACCTTCAGATATCATTGAGAAAACTCACTGGACCAGACCGGTTTATTTTAAGGGCGATTTTGCCGAACTGCCGGTTGACCTGAGACTACGTAACAACAGTAAGTATGGTTTTGATGTATCACTTTATTCGCTGCTTAGCGATTCAGAGATGAATAACCTGCGGGGATACGTAGAGCAGAATATTTCAAATTATCTCAATGCTTTAATTGAATCAAACATGAAAGCGCTGGATATTGATAAGAAATCTGGAGAAATCGTTCAGGATCTGAATGCTATTGTCAAGAGGAGCCTGACCTACTATAAAAATACGCAGCAACGCGACTTTGAAGGTTTTTCGGATATCGTAAAATTAAAAGTTAAACAGTTGGCTGATGCCAAGATGTCTAATGCGATTTACAACGTTACCAGAACACCTGCCGATTCCCTAATGTCTCAGGATGATATAAAAGTTGCATATGGTACAAAATTACAAAGCGATTTGTTGCAGATCATTTTAAGCGAGGCTGACAATTACCTTAACCTGGATTTTGTAAAACTTTCTGATCACTTTGTTATCTCTAACCGGGTTTCTGAAAGCTCTCAAACTGTACTGCCTTTGTTTGTGGGATATGGGGGTGTATACCTGGGAGGAAGTTTTAATGACCTGGAGTATGACTCCCAGCCATATGCAGGCCTCTCCTTCCCCCTTGGCAGAGGAAATGAGAACCACTATGGAAGAACAAGTTTCATCCTGGGTATTTTTCTCGCAAATTTTAAAGACGGTGCAGGCAATACCATCACAGGTCCTATAGTGGACAGGCCAGTTTTTGCAGGTTTAGGCTTTCGTATCTATGATTTCATAAACCTGAATGCAGGCATGGTGGCAATCTCTTCGGAAAAGCAAAATTTATCAAATATTAAGACATCTGATGTTCAACTAAAGCCTTTCATTGGCCTTAATGCCCAGTTCAACCTGTGGCTGGGATTGCACAAAAAGTAATTTCAGGCTTCAAAATCAACTCATGAAATATTTAAATAGATATATTTTTTTCTTCTTGGCTTTTATAGTCTTTTTGGGTCATTCTCAAAGAACAGAAGCGCAGGATAGAGTAAATAACTGGCAACTTGGCCTGGGTATCGGTTATTCAAGTTATTACGGTGACCTTAGCAACTACAGGATACATGGCGCAAAAGAGTTGTATAAAATATACAAATTCGGTAACTATAACAGTTACTACCAGCATCAGCCTTCTTTAAGTATTTTAATTCAGAAGAAATTAACCCCAGTACTGGGTATTATGTTTCAGGCAAATTACCTCCAGTTCTCCATGAGCGACAGGTATCGGAAAAATAATGGATCCCTGGACAGTTCCTCCGCCAATTTCTCGCGTTCATTGAATTTCAAGACAACCATGCAGGACCTGGGGCTTGCCTTTACTTTTACTCCGCACGGTTATGAAAAAGTTTTTTTCTATCCTTCCTTTTATGTAGGAGCAGGGGTGTCAAAATTTGTTGTAAAAGGCGATCTCTATGATACAAAAAACAATCCTTACAACTACGCCTTACCCGGTAATAGCAATGACGGAAGTTATGAAACCAATCTTCGGGATTTAAGAACCGAGACCGATAGTAAATTTCGGAATGTTGAACCATATGTTGACCTTGGGTTAGCATTGAATTTCAGAATCAACCCGATGTTATCCATTGCTCTTCAGTCAGACATTAAATATTCGGCAAGTGATTACCTCGATGATGTAAGTAGAACATACAAGCTTAGTTATTCAACACCTACAGAAGCGTATGCTGCAAAACCGGGATATAACATAGTTAATCCGGTTACCCGTCAACGGGGTGACAATAATGGGGTGAATGATTTTTATATCAACAACAGGATCGTTTTAAATATTGCCCTTTCAAGAAAGAAAGCGAGCACACCATTCAATTCTCCCATTATCTATTCCTTGAATAAACCTTATGTTGGGAAGAAGGCAGATTCGGTTAACAAAAGAAAAACTGCTAATGCCGATTCTGCTATGCTTGTAAAGACGGATTCTGCCATGCATGTAAAGATGGATTCTGTCAACAAGGCCTTTAACGATTCTTTATCACGAATTGCTGCCATGGCCAACAAATCAAATGATTCAACAGTAACGAAGCAATTAAATAATATTAATAACCAACTGCTGTATATTAAAGAAATGTTGCTGGCTCAACAACCAACATCACGATTGCAACAGTTGCAATACCAGACCGATTCAATCGGGAACTTAAAAAAACAGATGAGGAAGAAAATTCCTTTGAGCAAAGAAAACAACCTTCAGCTGCGCATTTATGATTTGCAGCTTGATAGCCTCAGGAATGAATATCAGAACACGCAACGGAAATTGAACCAGCCGTTTAGCAACACGGATAGCGCATTGCTTTTGCATAAGTTGTCTGACTCCATGCCCTACTACAACGCGCCGGCCGTGGCAGTTAAAACTACTATTCAAGGAGATAGTATCCAGGCATACAGGATTTACCTCGAAAAAATCGACTCTATTCAACAAAGACTTGATAGAGTAGAAAAAAGATCAGCTGCTATTGCCCTGACAGACAGTTCCGATGAAAGAATCAGAACTGTATACAGGACTGATTCTTTAAGAGCCGCTACCCATAAAAGAGAAACCGATAGCATATTTCGTCAGTACGATCAGGAGTTGAAGGTGTTAAGGCAGCAGGCCAGGGCCTCTTCTGATTCTGCCACCCGTTTAAAAGCCCTTCAGCGTTCCTCCGTATCAAATGTTAGAGCTGATACTGTTAAGGAAAAGACTCCCTGGTATGAACGCTACCTGGGTATAGGAAAGAAAAAAAGATCTAAGGCTAAAACAGATACTTCGATTGATATGAATTACACCAATCAACAAAGTGTCTATGATACAAATGCAGCAGTTGCCAACAGGAAAATTGAAAAGGTTGAGGATGATAAAGCTGATGTTGCTGTGCAACGCATTAAAGAAGCCCGCGAAAATAAAATAAGCATTGACTCCGTAGAATATTCAACAAACCTGGAGTTAATTAAAAGAAGGACACAGCAAAATTCCACTTCCATCGCATCCCTTCAGAGCCAGTTGCAGCGATCTAAAGATTCCGCGGCGTATTACAAACAGGCGGCCGCCGAAGCTCAACAGACAACCAATACAAAGAAACAGAAGTGGTATCAAAATCTTTTCACTTCAAAAAAGAAAAGAGAGAACAGCACTAATGCGGAGTCAGCCATTATCAAACAGAACAGTCAGCAACAGCAACTTTATGATGATGATATCAGGAACAAGCAAAACCGTATTGATGAGCTGCAAAAAAGAAATAGTGAGTTACAAAATTCTTACCGGTCATACAGTTCAGATAGAACCTCAAGACAGGGTGTAGATTTTCAGGTTTCCCCCGTTTTTGTGCCTGAAAGAGGCAGGAGTAACGACAGTAAGGAAATTGAAAATCTAAGAGCCCAGCTCCAAAATCTTCAAAATGAAATAAATTATGATCGAAGACAAAAAACTGTAATTGATCCTTCTAACGCTACGCCGCCGATGCCATCAATAACTATAAATAATCCCCGCCCCGTAGAGGCTCAAGCTACTTCTATTGGTGATACCTCAGGGTTAAGGGTATTACGGGAAGAATTTAACCAGCTTCGTAATCAATTGGATAGTATGAAGAAAACACCTGTGAAAATACAACCTGTTCCTTCAGGCAATAAAGTTAAAACATCCGAAAAGGATGATATTAGTACCTTCCCGGTAATCAGTGTTTATTTTAAATTAGGTGCAACTGGTCTTTCGGCAGATCAGTTAAACAAAATAGCACCATTAGGCAAGATGGCCAATCGCAATATCGAGTCTAAAATTAGCTTAACCGGGTTTACTGATGCAGTAGGAAGCGTTGAGAAAAACAAGATCATTGCTGAAAAACGATCAGCCTATATAAAAAACGTCCTGGTCACCCGGTATAAAATTGGTGATAGCAGGATTGAGATCGAAGATGCTGAACTCGGCCAGTCCGGTGCCACCAAGAAAAACAATCCGCTTGACAGGCGTGTTGATCTGCGATTTAATTAAACATTGTTTTGTACATCCGCTTATACCTTACCGGTATAGCAACAAAACAAAAATATATCCTACCTCTTTCCAATCTCTACATTGGAAACTTAATTTCCTGCATAATCTTTAGTTCAATTTCAGAAAGAAAATTTCTTGTAACAGTACTGCATCCAGCAGCTACTCAAATAAAACATCAATTTATTAAATACTATTACATAAATTCCGAAGCGAACGATATAAAACGTACATAAATGGGAGTTGTACATCTATATTGGATTACTGAAATGGAAACAGGATCTATTGATTATTTTTGACGAGCTAGTCCAAAATCAAATGAAAAACCTCTGGAAAATGAAATTTTTGCAAGATGATTAAAAAAATTAAATCAACTGAACGTGATTATAAATAAGTTTACCAACCTATTTAAAGAATTTTATGATAGTGAAAAAATAGCTGGATTGCTGCTTGTGGTTTGCACGGCAATTTCTCTTTTAGTTTCAAACTCTTCTTTTGGTGAAGGGTATGTTCATTTCATGCACCAAAAAATAAACCTGTCATTTTCTGCAATTCAACTTAATTACAGTGTTGAGCACTGGATAAACGATGGCTTAATGGCTATCTTTTTTTTGTTGGTAGGTCTTGAAGTAGAAAGAGAATTATACGTCGGCGAGCTGGCTTCTTTTAAAAAGGCACAATTGCCTATTGCCGCCGCAGTGGGTGGCATGGTCATTCCTGCAATCATTCACTTCGTCTTCAATAAGGGAACCGTTTCGCAATCCGGTTTTGCAATACCCATGGCAACTGATATAGCTTTTGCTTTAGGAATACTCGCACTGGCAGGTAAAAAAGTTCCCGTCGCTGTAAAAATATTTCTTACCGCTTTAGCCATCATCGATGATATAGGAGCTATCATTATTATTGCCATCTTCTATACGAAAACAGTGTTGTTTGCCTACCTGGTTGCCGCGCTATCCATTTTCACCTTTTTATTAGTCTTAAACCGGTTGCGGGTTAAGAACCTTGCATTTTATCTTATTCCCGGCGTAGTGATGTGGTACTGCGTATTACAATCCGGGGTACATGCAACAATTGCCGGGGTGCTGCTTGCCTTTGCCGTCCCTTTTCATAATGATGATCAAAAAAATATTTCTTATCGTTTACAGCATTTCTTACACCGACCAGTGGCTTTTATTATTCTTCCATTATTCGCCCTGGTAAATACTGCGATTATTCTACCCAAAAATATTTTTGAAAGTCTTTCATCAACAAATTCTGTTGGTATTATGGCAGGTCTGTTAGTAGGAAAGCTAGCTGGCATATTCTTTTTTCCTTACTTATTAATAAAGGCTGGCTTGGCCAGTTTTACGAAAGAATTAGACCTGAAATACTTATTAGGAATAGGGTTATTGGGAGGTATAGGCTTTACTATGTCGATTTTTATTAGCAACCTGGCTTTTGAAGATCCCAATATGATTACATCATCAAAAGTCAGTATTATAATTGCTTCCACGATAGCCGCTATAGGTGGTTTGCTGATTTTTATTTTGAGAAAGCCTGTAAAAAATGGCGAACATTTACTGAGTTAATAATTATGTTTATCTCCGTGTAATGGCTTTTGTTACACGCATAGTTGCACGGAGATACGTGAACTTTCCGTGTAAAGGCTTTTGTTACACGGAGATACACGGAGAAGACACAGAGATACACGGAGGCCCTCTGTGTATCTCTGTGCCTTCTCCGTGTATCTCCGTGTAACAACTTTTCACCGAGTTGTAACGTTAAAAATCTCAACCTCATCAATTGAAAGTTTATATTTTCTTAATAAATTATGAAAAGATCTTTTGAGCTCAACTGCTTTGTTTCTTTCCCTTTTTTTATTAAATATCTTTATTGAACAAAATATATAAAGGGATGGGTAGAAGTAGTATTATTATTTTTAGAAAAGTATACATTTTCAAATAATTTTTTTGAATAATAATTACTCTCATTGATTAGTCACCTCCAGGATTGTGAAAGTCCTATTGCCAGCCGGCACCTGCCATTTTATTTTCTGACCCTGGCGAAATCCTATCAGTGCTGTGCCTATGGGAGCTAAAATCGAAATCTTCTTCTCTTTAATATTAGCTTTGTCCGGTGTCACAAGCATTAGCTCCATTATTTGATTTTTATCTTCCGCTTTTATTGTGACTTTAGAATTAAGCCTTACAACATCGAGAGGAAAATCTTCCTTAGCGACAATCTTCGCCTTCTTTAATTCGGTTTTAAGGTCGTCGGCATTTTTTTGGTCAAAAGCAGTTTTACTCCCCATTCCATTGAGGTATGAGTTCAGGAGTTTATAATCTTCACTTGTAAGAACAAGCTGGGTGTTTAAATTTTGCATGTTAAATTAATTTAGTAGTGTTTTAAATCTTTGTTGGTGTAGACGTCCTTTTACATTTTTAAAACTTTTTGTTGTCAGCTCGTCCGTTCTTCTAAAGAACTTTGAAGCATGTATGCTGTTTATATCTGGAAATCCGCAAGCTTCCATCATTTCTTTAGTTGCCGGGATAGTATTTAGGTGATAATTAAATACTCTCACTCCTTTATCCGTTGGGTCAAGCCCTTTGTATATTGCCGGGTTTTGTGTAGCAACACCTACCGGACATTTGCCGCTATCGCATATCAATGCCTGAATGCAACCAAGAGCGAACATCATTCCCCTCGCTGAATAGCATGCCACCGCCCCAAAGGGAAAGAACTTTTAGTATGTCAATACCAGTTATGATTTTACCAGCGGCCAGAATTTTAATATCATTGGAAAGTGTAAATTCATCCAGCGTTTGCCTTACGAAAGGCAGGGCTTCATACAAAGGCATTCCAAGGTGATTAACGGGCCAATGAAAGTTGTTCTTTTTCCTGAACCAGTTTATTGGTTTGTCCGCCAATCATTTTTGAAAGGAGTACCTGCCAATTCTTAACTTTCATTTCTAAACCGGGCAAATCAATAACATTATTTATTTCATTTTCGTAAAATGGTAAAACAATTGTCTCTCTTGCGTCCTTAAAGTCAAATTGCAAATAGATCGATTGCAGAAACTCATACACTTTTCTTCTCCTTAGTTCCCCTGGCTTTATACTGTTATAAATCTTTTTCACTGTTATCGAACTTACTTCGTCAAGTGAGATAATATTGACCTGATTTATTTCATTATTTTTTTCCAGGATTATTAGTTTTCTTTTTATTCCATCTAAACCGATTGTTTTGCCGGCAACTAGTTCATGACTGGAAAAAGAAAGGTTAAGCTTTGAGCCCAACTCACTTAACTGTAAATATTTGATTTTATCATCCAGTATTGCTTTATTTTTCATATCAATGTATATTAACGTCCAAATAACAGCTTCTGGAACTACAATCACTAAGAGGATGATAATTGACATCCAACAATAATTTTGCTGTTACGAACGACTACCAAAACAACTCCATTCCAATGGCTCAGACGCAGGCTTCTGCTTCCAATCCTTTGGAATAGAAAATCTCAAAAAAACGAAAAATGCAAATGAAAGGTAAGCTTAACCCCAACCTGGTAAATTAATAAGGCGGGGGATTAATAATGAAAGTCCTTACATGTTGGGAAGTAATTCAGCTTATTGCTGAATTTGGAGAAGCTACAGGTAAAACATCGCTGTACCGCAAGCAGTAACAGCTTGTCGCAAACAGTAATATGTTTAATTATACCTGGCATGCAACGAAGATAGGAAGAATAAAAGTTGAAAAGGCCTATTAATCATTGGTAAATTGTTAAAGCCTTCGCCTCGACTTTTTATTCTTCTAATTATAATATGTTAATTGCTTCTTTGGTAAATAGCCTTTCTTACTATTTTATTGACATTCCGATTGATCTCTCATTTAAACCACGAATTGATTTAAGGAAGTCCATTTCAAATTTAAAAAACCAATAATCCGTCAGCATTAATGCTCAGAGAATGAAAACAAAATACGATCACTCGATATTCAATTCCAGTTCATAGTTCAAAACTCCATGTACGATTCTCGCAGGTGCTGTATAAGGATGTTCCGTCGCTTTGTCAATGCCCATTATGTGCATTACTTTCCACCCTTGCAATTTTAAATAATCGGAAATCATAGATCGGTGACACCGCCACCACACTGCTTCAGAGCACATATAAGCTGTTCGTTGTTTTCGGGCGTATCTTGCAAGCTCTCTTATTCCATCTTTAAAGGCGTTAGTTTCCATATAATCTGCATAACCACGAAAAGCAATATGCCTCCATCCGGTATTTTTTGAATCCGGGCTTGCTTTTCTTCTTCCACCAAGATTTTTAATATGCACATAATGAATATTGTTTTCAGGCAACGAAATTTCCAGTGCTTCTTTATTGAATTGTGGAAATTTCCGGGATCCCGGATAACTTCTAACATCCGCGACTAATTCAACATTAAATGAATGCAACATAGCAACAACCTCTTCAAAAGAACGGGTGGAATGACCAATTGTCCATATCGTTTTATTCTCTTCCTTCATCGTTTCTTTTGCCTCCTTTGTTTCTCCCATTAATTTCTAAAGCATTAACTATTGTCATGTCAATAATAAACTGCCTGTTATGCTGGCTATCAGCTATCAGCAGTCAGCTATCAGGAAAACAATGAGAGAAGAAGCTTCCTCCCGATAGCCGATAGCTGAAGGCTGATCTCCAATGCTTATTTATGAAATCATTAATTGTCTTTCTCCAGGAATTGCCTCAATACATATTGCAATATCCCCCCATGACGATAATACTCGATCTCAATTTTTGAATCCATTCGCGTAATCACATTAAAATTAATTTCCTGGCCTTTTTCATTTTTAGCAATTACCTGTACTACTTTTAAGGGTTTGATGTCATTGGCGATTCCTGATATTGTGAATATTTCATTTCCGGTAAGCCCTAGTTTTTCCGTAGTATCGCCAGGCATATATTGAAGCGGCAAAACACCCATCCCTACCAGATTACTCCGGTGGATCCGTTCATAACTTTCAGCCAGTATTGCTTTAATACCCAGCAGGAATGCGCCTTTTGCAGCCCAATCTCTTGACGAACCGCTACCGTATTCTTTCCCGGCCAATACCACTAAAGGTGTTTGAGTTTGCTTATATTTTACCGAAGCATCATAAACTGACATCTCTTCGCCAGAAGGCAAATGCCGCGTATAGCCGCCTTCTTTTTGTACCAGCTTATTTTTGATACGCACATTGGCAAAAGTGCCTCGTAACATTACTTCATCATTTCCTCTTCTAGAACCATACGAATTGAAGTTTTCTTTTTTCACACCCTGGCTGATTAAATATTTGCCTGCTGATGAAAATTCGTTGAACTGTCCGGCAGGGGAGATATGATCAGTAGTAATACTGTCGCCTAACACCAATAGAGCTCTTGCATTAAAGATGTCCTTTAACGGTTCTGCTTTATCAGAAATGTTATAAAAAAAAGGCGCCTCTTTAATATAGGTGGAGCTTTCATCCCATACATACAACTTATCATCAGGAATTATAAGGTTTCGCCATATATCATTGCCTTCAAATATTTCTCCATAATTTTTAGCGAAATCTTTAGGCGAAAGTACCTGGCTCATTATTTCATTAATTTCATCATCCGTTGGCCAGATATCCTTCAAATAAACAGGTTTTTGATTAGGATCATAACTTATCGGATCATTGACCAGGTCTATATCAACCCTACCCGCAATGGCGTATGCCACTACCAGCATAGGCGACATTAAAAAATTCATTCTTACCTGCGGATGTATCCTGGCTTCAAAATTCCGATTGCCGGAAAGTACAGAAGCCACAACCAGGTCATACTCGTCTACAGCTTTTGCAACATGCAGGGGTAATGGTCCGGAATTACCAATACAGGAGGTACAGCCATATCCTACTGTATGAAATTGCATTGCTTCCAGGTCATCCAACAGATCTGCTTTTTCGAGGTAATCCGTTACCACTTTTGAACCCGGGGCCAAGGAGGTTTTAACCCAGGGTTTCGTTTTCAATCCGTGTTCTCTCGCTTTCCTGGCTACCAAACCTGCTCCCACCATTACAAACGGATTGGATGTGTTGGTACAGGAGGTAATAGCAGCAATAGCAACAGCGCCATCAGAAAGCATAAAACTCTCTTCCCCAAAAGTTACCCAAACATTTTTCATCCCGTTTATAACAGTCTCTTCAATTTCCGGTGGCGATGTCAGTTCAAGTGTAGTTTGCTTTATAGGTTGACTGCCGCCTTCTGCCATCCAATTGCTTAATTGCTTTACTTCTTTATATTTACGTCCATAGGTTTGATCTAACAGTCCTATAAATTTTGATTTAAACTCCTTTAATAAAATTTTATCCTGTGGCCGTTTGGGTCCCGCCACAGTGGGTTCTATTGATGAAATATCCAATTCAACAATATCAGTATAATTAATATTTTCATTGCCGGTTCGCCACAGCATGTTAGCCTTGCAATAATCTTCCAC
>JBDSBP010000062.1:0-1605 GCA_039921525.1 Chitinophagaceae bacterium
TATTTCGCAGCCTTAAAGAATGTTCGAAATTGAACGGCGGCTCCGGTAATGTAAATTTGAATATGCCGACTACCTTCAACTGATAATAAAAGCCGGTTTAACTTGTCAAAGTAGAATTAATGGTTAACCATTAACCATTATCACGCGTTTTCTCCCAAACTCCAGCCTTTACGGTATTCGCGTTTTACAAACTGGTTTACTTCATCATAGTTGGTAACCTTCATATTTTCGTGGTCCCAGATTAATTTCATATTACTTCCCGGGTAGTCAAAGCCCTTTCCGTTAGCTCTTGCTTTTGGAGTATCAGCGGCGCGAATAGCAAGGTTTGCCATGAGGATAGCTTCCGTTAACGGGCCTGCTAATGTAAATGGAGAGCTTAGCTCTTTGTTACCATAGCCTGCAATGGCACCTTCCACCCACTGCGCGTAGTGACCATCCGCACTTCCTGGAACGCGTGCATAGGTTTGCTTTACCTGAACCTCCTGGTTACGGGAAAGGGGTAACAAGCGCGGGTTGGCAGCATATTCGCTTGCCATCATTTTACCTTTTGTGCCAATAAATAAAATGCCGCTGTTGCCGTCACCAAATGTTTCGTTAGGGCCGAGCTCTATTGGACGCTCTGGTTTTATTCCCCCATCCATCCAATGCATGGTAACGGGGCCCAACGTTTTAGGCGTTTTAGGGAAAGTTAATGTTGCATGACTGGAAGGAGGGAAACTATCAGAGAACACTCCCCTTTTACCAAAATCGGTAAAAACGCTGGTCACGGAAGCCTGTACGTCTGAAGCGTATTTTAGTCCTAACACGCTAAACGGGGCTTCCATAAGATGGCAACCCAAATCACCTAACGCACCCGTGCCATAGTCCCACCATCCACGCCAGCTTCCGGGAATTAATTTATTTACGTAATCTTTATAAGGTGCCGTTCCGAGCCACAGGTCCCAATCCAGTCCTTTCGGTACCGGTGGTTTATCAGTAGGCCACGGAATACCCTGAGGCCATATCGGCCTGTTGGTAAAGATGTAAATCGTATGAACGTCACCGATAATTCCGGCATCAAACCATTCGCGTAGCTGCCTTACCCCGTCGCCTGAAGAGCCCTGGTTACCCATTTGCGTCACTACCTTGTAACGTAAAGCTGCTTCGGTTAATTTACGGGCTTCATAAATATCGTGGGTCATTGGTTTTTGAACATATATGTGTTTGCCTCTCTGCATGGCTGCCATGGCAACAACGGCGTGTGTATGATCCGGGGTAGAGACAGATACTGCATCAAATGTTTTTCCTTCTTTATCAAACATTTCACGCCAATCTTTATAGTATTTGGCTTTTGGGAAAGCCTTTACAGATTCTTCTGCCATGCGGTCATCCACATCGCAAAGAAAGGCTATATCAGCTTTTCCGCTTTTACTGAAATAATTAAGATCTGATTTTCCTTTTCCACCAACGCCAACTCCTGCTACAATGAGACGATCGCTGGGGGCGAGAAATCCTTTGCCTCCCAATACGTGCCTCGGAACGATCATAAAGCCTGCCGTACTAAGAGCAGTTGTTTTAAGAAAATCTCTGCGCGAATTAACGCCAGGTGAAATCTTTTTTTGTTCT
>JBDSBP010000063.1:0-11077 GCA_039921525.1 Chitinophagaceae bacterium
ATATGCCGACTATCTTCAACAGATAACAAAAAGCCGGTTTGATTTGTCAAAGTAGAATTAACCATTAACAGTTATCAATTGTGCTGGACCACACTAACTCTTTCCTTATACACGCCTGTTCCATTTATTGTACCTGTGCAAACAAATGAATAAAGTTTTCCCCGCAGCATGCTTATTGATGCTTGTTGAAAAATGACGGTGTTATTTCTCTGTAACTGCAGTTGATAGCTACCGGGAGGGAGAATCATAAAAAAAGTATTTTCCGACCCAGGTTCAGATTTATTGCCGATGTAGGTGTCGCGCACTGCGAACAACAGCGTATCCTTTGCCAGGTAAAGCGTCAAAGAATCGGCGCCAGGAATAAATTGAAGGAAACGCCCTTTTGCAACAGTGGTATCAACAGCAACCAGGTCATCTGTTAACATCAAGGACTTTACCTTATTGTTCTTTAATGTGTCATATAAAAAAATGGAATAGTTTTTACCAGTTTCCAGGGAAATGGAATTATCGGCCACCAGGTCAGTACCGGAATTAAGTTTAAAGTTATGAATACCAGCACTAAATGGAACGTAGGCGCCCGAACCATTTGAGATACTGTTACCAAAAGAAAGCGGAGCTGTTGTAATGGTGGTGTTATCATACAAAACATTAAACGACGCTCCATTCACTACGTAATTGGTAATAGCCATTTGCGACTTCGGTCCATCGCCAGTACTGTCTTTATTTTTAAGGCAGGAAGAAAATAATACACCACTGCATAAAAACAAAATAACAGTTTTGCCGATTGTAAACGTAAAATAATTACAGCTCTTCATTTATACTAAATAATCGTACTTTTCAAAGTTATTCATTCCGATAGCCGATAGCCGATAGCCGATAGCCGATAGCCGATAGCCGATCGCCGATAGCTATTCTTCCCCCTTCTTGTCATATATCATTTTAAAACTAGAAAGATCCGGTCGGTGGGTACGTTCCCGTTTTAATTCGTACTCGTAAATAAGTTTCCCGAGTTCTTTCATAAAAGGGAAGCCTACCGTATCGTAATCATAATTATCGTCGTTCAGTATTCCATCACCATTACAATATATTGTGGCGCTAAGCATGAATTCAATATTCTTATCAAAATCTGCTATGTAAGCTACGTCCGTTAAAAATCCGTAGGCATTTCCTGATTTGTTAAATATCCGGATATTTTTTGGAAGGCTGTCTTTTTCTGAACCATACAATAGAAATTTCAGGTAAGCATCCGGGTAACTGGAACTATCATAAGATGGATATAAAGATTCGCCGGGGAATTGAGACATAAACTGGTATATAAACCGGTAATCCTCCGCTTTCAAGTTAAAGCGTTGTTTAACAGGAACCATAGCAGGGAATAAGATACTCTTTAAAATACCGGTCAGGTCTTCCAACCCAAGCCTGTTTTTGTTGGAGAAAGTCATTGGACTGTTTGTTAATTTTTCCCCGGTCAGGTAACCCTTCCCCACTGAGTCATTACGTAGAAGATAAACAAGTTCACTTACCTGCATAGGTTGTGAATACAACGATTTACCGGACTCACTAAAAAATTTCACCGGGTTGCAATGGCGGTTTTCATCTTCGGTTAATGAAATATCCAGCCGGTGAAGGATCTCGGCATTTTCATACCCCATTCCATGCAAACGTTCATTTATATACTGCTGACCTAAAAATTCATATAGCCGGTTGAACGCATCATTATCACTTGCCAGGAATATTTTTTTGATATACTGGGTAATAGAGGGTCTTCCATCCGGTGTTGTAGGATCATTATAAACGGATGTCTGACCCCCGTAACTGCTTTCAGTAATCATAGAAGAATACCTGTTAAGGCCAAACACTTTTAATTCATTCAAACGTTGCAAAGCCATCAGAGCCACAGGCATTTTTACCGTGGAGGCCGGGTAGAAATAAGTATCATGATTCACGTTAAAGAAGTAGCTTTTGAAAACAGGATTATTGTCTGCCTGCCGGTCAATTCGTGTGTAAATGATCTGCACTTTAAACGAATCACGATTACTAATGATATTGTTAAAATTTTCCGGACCACTTTTTAAAAGGTCTTCCAAAAAAACATCCGTTTTAGAATTATTTATTACTGGCTGAACCGGATTTTTTATTTCAGCAACGGCCGACACGGTATCGCTTTTCGCCGGCGCAATGGCAACGCCCGTGTCAGTAGAAGGGGAAGTAGCGATCGTTTTAGCTGATTTACTCGTTTTACAAGACAATAAAATGATGGATATCAACAAAAACAGGCTAAAGCATTTCATTTAATGAAATTACAGCATTCAAAATAAAAAGCTGTTGGCTTTGAGCGATCCCTTGTTTGCCCTGATTTTTTGATACAACCTATCCGGCGAAAAAAAGGTTAATTATGATCGGAAAATCAATTTGGAAAGGCATCTCAATTCACCTGTAAAACATTATCTTTGCCGCTCTTCGAGAAAAATTTAAACAAAACAAGTATACCAATGAGAGCCTTGGTCACTATTTTCGTGGGTTTATTAATCATTTACTCCCTCTACCTACTTTCTTTTACATGGTTTGTAAACAGCCATAAAAAAGAGGTGGAACAAAAAGCGATGCAGTTTGTCAAATCGAATTATCGTTCTGCCGGTCAAAAATTTCCAACAGATAAAGATTCGCAGGCGGTTTACCAGGAAAGCCTGGACCAGATATATAAGGCAAAGTATAACAGGTTATTAGACAGTTCTAAAGATAAAAAGATCACCTGGTGGGGAGATACTTACCAGAAAGCCAAGGAAAACGAGCTTTTATTAGGACTGGATCTACAGGGAGGTATTAATGTAACCCTCAACATCGAACTTTCCGGTTTAATCAAAGGACTCGCCAATAACCCCGGAGACCCTTCCCTTAAAAAAGCCATTGATGAAGCCAACCGTAAAAAGTTAAGCAGCGATGCAGACTACATTACCCTTTTCACTGAGTCTTTTAACCAGGTGAACCCGGGAACCAAGTTAGCTCCACTTTTTGCCAATAGTATTCGTAATAAGTTGAAAATTGACGCCACCGAGAACCAGGTGGTGACTTACCTCAGGGAACAGGCCCAGGCAGGAATGAAGCAAACATTTACTGTAATCAGAAACCGTATCGACCAGTTTGGAGTAGCCCAGCCAAACATCAACCTGGATGACAACAAAGGGATTATCACCGTTGAACTTGCCGGAGCCAGCGATCCGGAACGCGTTCGTAAATTTTTACAATCCACTGCCAACCTGCAGTTTTTCGAAGTATATAATATCAGTGAACTGGATAAATCAATTGAAGCAGCGGATAAAGCCCTCGCCGTTGCTTTGGGTGGTGCCATAGCTGTAGACAGTCTTAAGTTGAAAGACAGTACCAGGCTAAAGGATAGCATAGATGCCCTGGCCACTAAAAAAGTAGATACAGGCAAAGCACTATCGGATATTCTAAAAGGTAATACCCCCAACAAAACTACAGGTACCAATACGGTCGCTGCTCCGGTAAAAAATGAACATCCACTTGTAAGTGGTGTAATACAATTTATCGGTGGTCGCGATGACAATAAAGATGGTAAACCGGAGTATTCCCCGATGCTGGGTTATGTAAGAACGCAGGACACTTCGCTGGTAAACAGTTACCTGGCAAATCCTGCGGTCACGAATAATGTGCCTGGTGATGTAAAGTTCCTGTACGGAATGCCCGAGAAAACCAAAGAAGGAAAAAGTCGCGACATTTTACCGTTATATGCTATTAAAACATTGCCTGGCACTGGAAAAGCTAAACTGGGTGGATCTGCCATCATTGATGCTTACCAGGATTTTAACTCAATAACCAACCAGGTTACCGTTAATATGACGATGGATAAACAAGGCGAAAAAGTTTGGGCAAAAATGACGGGGGATAATATTGGAAGGGCCATCGCTATTGTTTTAGATGACATCGTTTATTCTGCTCCTAATGTAAATGATAAGATAGAAGGGGGTAATTCCCAGATCGCCGGTGGTTTTTCGGTGCAGGAAGGACAGGATCTTTCCAGTATCCTCAAATCAGGTAAACTGGACGCGCCAGCAAAAATTGTACAGGAACAAATGGTCGGTCCTACTTTAGGACAGGAATCCGTAAAAGGTGGCGCCATGGCCTTCTTTATTTCTTTTCTCGTGATTTTTGCGCTAATGCTGGTGTATTACAACACGGGAGGCTGGGTAGCCAATATTGCGTTGATCCTTAACCTGCTTTTAACAGTGGGTGTGTTAACCGCATTTAATGCCACATTAACAGCAGCCGGTATTGCCGGTTTAGTACTGACCATTGGTATGGCTGTGGATACCAACGTAATTATTTTTGAACGAATAAAAGAGGAACTCACCCGTGGCAAAACTTATCCGCAAGCGGTGAAGGATGGTTACCATCGGTCACTTGCCCCCGTACTTGATGCGCATGTAACCACTTTACTAACAGCCTGTATCCTGTTTTATTTTGGGCTGGGGCCTGTTTTGGGCTTTGCTACTACGCAGATCATTGGTATTCTTTTATCCTTATTATGCGGAATCGTTGTGTCCCGTTTAATTACGGATTTCTGGACAAACAAAAGTCGTCACTTCAATTATTTTACTCCTATATCCCGTAAAATCTTCAAACATTCCAGCTTCAAATTCATTGAATACCGGAAGGTAGCATATACCATTTCTGTAGTGGTTTTGCTGCTTGGGGTAGGAGCTCTTATTCATGGTTTCCGATATGGGGTGGAGTTCCAGGGAGGACGGAGTTATGTGGTGGCTTTTGACACACCGGTTAAAGAAGATGCGGTAAGAGATGCTCTCGGCAAGATCTATGGCAGTTCACCTACTATAAAAACATTTGGTGATGCCAAACATCTGGATATTACCACTGATTACATGATCAATCAGTCAGGTACCGAGGCCGATGCGCAGGTACAGGAAAAATTATACGAGGGAATTAAACCTTTCCTGAAACCAGGAATGACCGAAGCTGAATTTGTAAAAAACCATATACAACAATCTAAAAAGGTAGATCCCACGATTTCTGATGATCTGAAAACGGGTGCCAAATGGGCAACTTTCTGGTCGCTGGTAATGATCTCCCTTTACATTTTTATCCGTTTCCGTGACTGGAGATATGCTTTTGGAACCATTGTATCTTTAATGCATGATGTTCTCGTATTAATAATTGTATTTTCTTTCTTAAAAGATATAGTGCCATTTCCACTGGAAATAGACCAGCATTTTATTGCGGCAATTCTTACCGTAATTGGTTTTTCCATGAATGATACCGTTATTGTGTTTGACCGTGTGAGGGAGTATAGTCATACGATGAAGGGTGCTTCAAAAAGAGAAATTATTAATAAGGCTGTCAATGATACCTTAAGCAGAACGATTATGACTTCTGTAACGGTTTTCTTAACTCTTCTTATACTGTTCCTGGTGGGTGGTGAAGTAACCAAGGGTTTTGCGTTTGCGATGTTAATTGGGGTTGTCACAGGCACATATTCTTCTATTTTTGTAGCAGCACCCATCCTGGTAGATTTCGCTAAAAAGAAATCATTGGGAGAGTCTTCTGAAACTTCTTTGAAGAAGTTGGAAAAACCTAAGACGGTGCTTGCGAAATAGGTATGAGGTGTGAGCGCCAAGCCTTTTTTAGCTTTGTGATTTTGAAACAATATTGTAGTCAACTTATTTACATGTAAAGGAAAAGCCTGCTGCTTACGCTACAGGCTTTGCTTTTTTTATATTGGTGATGATTGTTTAAATCACAACTCATAATACCATTCCCGAACTTGAATAAACAAAAACATACCCGGTATATTAAGGAAACAGCTCTTTCACTGGGGTTCCATTTCTGCGGCATCGCAATGGCAGTGCCATTAGACGAAGATGCACGCAGACTGGAACAATGGCTCAATAAAGGAATGCATGGAACGATGCAATATATGGAAAATCATTTCGAAATGCGCGTTGATCCATCCCGGTTAGTGCCGGGTGCGAAATCGGTTATTACATTACTTTTAAATTATTTTCCATCGGAAATACAGGATGTTAACACAGTAAAAATTTCCAAATATGCCTGGGGAAAAGATTACCATGAAGTTATCCGCTCAAAGCTCACCCTTTTACTAGAAGGAATGAAGCGCACCATTGGAGATATTAATGGAAGGGGTTTTGTAGACAGTGCGCCAGTACTCGAAAGAACCTGGGCGCAAAAAAGTGGGCTTGGCTGGCTGGGAAAAAATGGCAACCTCATCACCCCTAAAAACGGATCGTTCTTTTTTATTGCTACGCTGATCACAGATCTTGATCTCGATTATGATGATCCGTTCGCCAAAGATTTTTGTGGCACATGTACAAAATGCATCGATGCCTGCCCTACCGATGCCATCCTGGAAGATAAAGTGATTGATGGAAGTAAGTGCATCTCTTATTTTACGATTGAATTAAAAGACGCGCTCATTCCAGATTCCATGAAAGGGAAATTTGATAACTGGATGTTCGGATGCGATACCTGCCAGGATGTTTGCCCCTGGAACCGATTCAGCAGGGCTACAACCGAAACCGCCTTCTCGCCCATACCGGAAGTATTGCATCTATCCACGGCAGACTGGGAAGATATGACAGAAGAATCTTTTAAAAAGATTTTCACAAATTCCCCGCTCAAGAGAAGTAAATATGCGGGGATAAAAAGGAACTTGCGATTTTTGAATGATGGAAGGTCGCAGGATGAAAGCAAAGGCATGTAACCGTAACCGTTAGTCATCTAAAAATGTTCCAAAAAACCGGTGAGGATGATATCGATACCTTCCCCTCTTTATTCAAGGAGGGAAGATAACAACATCACCTCCTTGAAAAGGGCGAGGAATAACGTTTATCCTTAACGGCATAATACCATCTCCCTCAAAAACTCCATCCGGCTTTAATAACCCACCGCGAAAGATAATATTTGTAGGTATCAATTTCCATTGAACAGGTTCCCAAGAAAGGACACCTTGTTTCAGGCGTCTTGTTTTTTAGTTTTTTAAAAGTATATCCCGTACTAATGACAAACGCATCAGAATTTTTTAGCGCAAACTTGTAACCAATACCTGCATCATAATAAAGACCGCCTTTAAAATTATTCGTACTAGACCAGGAATATATGTTCTCCTGCTCTTTGTTTTTGTCGGTAAGCCAATCTAAATTATACCCGATATCTCCATACAAAAAGAATTTTCTTGGGCCACTGCCAAATTGATGTCGCAGATCTGCGAATACAGGAACGGTGCGAAAACGGTAATAGTCAATTCCTATTCCTGCCCCAAGAAATGAATTTTTATAAGCACCTCCCAAAATAGTTTGTAATGCAAAAGATGAATTCTTGCTACCGTTTAGTAACCCAATGTTAGTAACGGATTGAAGACGTACCTTATTACTTTTATCTTGCGCCCTCGAAAGATGCACCACACAACTTATCAGCACCAGCAGGATGATATATTTTTTAAGCATAATCTCATTTTTTGCGAACAATGTCAGCTTTAACTATTAATCATTAACCATTAACCATTAATTCCCCCACCCAATCCTGCTTAGCAACTTTATGTTATCCATATTCGAATAATCGTATTGAAATAATCCATCTTTGGCTACCACAATTGCTACGTTATTAAAAGCGATAACATCATATGTTTCGAATCCTGTAATGTTGCTTTTTAATTTCAGGTCCTTTACATCCGTTGCATCGTATACTTTCAAGCCGGCAGTACCATCGCAAATAAATAAGCTGTTGCCATCTTTGGATAATCCGTGAGGGTTAGTCATAGTATATGTTTTGACAAGGGAAGGCATGGTGAGCGATGAAATATCTAGTACATCAAGCTGATTGGACGCGTTGGAACACCGAGTGCCGCTGCTAAGGGTGACAAAAGCATTCTTTTCATCTGCTATCACAGGGTCGCAGGCTGTCATATGACTGAACTGGCCCATCTTCGAAGGACTGCTTTGGTTGGCGATATCATAAATAAACATTCCGGTAGTGGAGCCGATAAAAAGTTTGTCTTTAAATGGAAATATGGTTTCAATACCAAATCCTATAGATACCTTATTAACGCTTACCGGATTCTCGGGAACAGTAATAGAATAAACATTAAGCGTAGCGTCATTCACTGTGTAGAGGCTGTTGCTCACAATTGAAAACCTTGCCATAGAACCACCCATTCCAAATGGCGAAGCAGCTTTTGAAGAATTTGAGAGAGCTAAATAATCGTTCACCATACAATTGGCGCATGACGAATACAACATCCTTCCTCCGGAGTTATCTTCTGTAACTGTCGTGTCTTTCTTCAACCAATCAACTATGATTTTACTGGTATCAGAAATAAATCCATTAGAGTACCTGCGTTCAGAAAATGAATTGTCCACAATTTTTTTTACTTCTACACGAAGTGGGTCGGTGATATCTATTGCAACAAGATCGGTATACAAGTCTGCATATAATATATTTCCCTTTACTGCAAGGTCCATGTTACCGGGGATATCGATAAAAGAAATATTTTTTGGTGAAGCAGGATTGCTGTTGTCAATAATATGAATGCCTTTATCAACTTCGTTAAGAAATATATAATTTCCGCGTATGAACAATTTCCCGGGATTAGTAAATTCCCTGGAGGCATTGCTTTTGATGTTTGACCTCACTTCGGCATTGGTTCTATATACGGGGGTGAATATGCTGTAAGTGTGTGTGGTTTTATCTTTCAGACAACCAGGAAGTAATGTCAGAATTAATAAAGCTGCCGTAGTCCTTAGTGAAAATACGTATGTATTTTTCATCATATGGTTAATATGGGTGATCAAGGGTTCTTTTATCATAACAATTAGTTTTAACACTGACAAGAGAAGAAAATATGGTGTTGCATGAACTTGTTTATTTATTTCCAAACAGCAAGTTCGCTTTAAGTCCCAAAAATAAAAAGTGCTTTCCGGTTGTTGTTTCAGGCTTAACTACATTGGACAAACCATATCGAAATTCAGGTCCCGTCTGTAATGCAAGCTTCCGTGTGGAAAACAGCCTTACAGGCAACCCTGTAATAAAATTAAACTGGGTCTTATTTAATTGTTGATTATCCTTGTAATAAACACCCGATACATAATCAAAACTTAACGCGTTACTTTTCAATAATTTTGAAACAGAAAAACCCAGGTCCCAATATAACGGCATTTTGCGGCTACGGATAAGGCGGGTTTGTAGAAATACAGGCAATTCAATGAAATGATACGTATTGGTATGTCTCCCGGTATTGCCTACCCGATAAAATTGATCCAGTGACAATCGATTCGACGCGAAGGAGTTCTGCAATGTCAAACTACTGTCTATCTTCAATCCCACCAAATTGGTGGTAGAATAAAGAGTGTAATTCAACCCAATGGAAACGGCAAATTTTTGGGAAAGTTGTTTCTTCACAAATACACCGGCAGAAAAGCCTGTGGCTGGTTTTAATGGACTTGGTTCTTTATAAACTGCGCTGGGAGAAATGTTATTATTAGGTTGAGAAGGAGGACTCATGGCAAAGAAATCACTTTGGGTACCTCCAAATAGTTTATCAAGTGATCCGCTGGCAATGGAAGATCTCCCTGCCTGAATCGACAATCCCCATTGCCAACTTCTATTCGTCTCGTGAAGTTTCGTTAAAATTTTTTTGTTTAAATCTTTTTGTACGATGAGCAGGGAAGTATTTATCGTATTTACGGGAATCGGCACATCTTTGACTATAATAGGAAAGAGCTCATTTATTGCTTCCTGTTGTTGAACCAATAAATCTTGTTCTGTAATATCAGAAATGGCCGTTTTGTTTTCCGGTTGCGTGATTTCCGGAACTATATGTTTTGGTGAAGGAAGTATTTCAGGCTGCGCGATGGGATGCTGCGATTTTTTATTACTCCATAATTTGTAAGGATTATCTGGGTAAGAGCCGGCAATGGACTTTTTATGGATGGGTTGATTATCGGGTTGTTCGCCTGCATCCGTATTTTTCTGATGATTCTTTATTATTTTATTTAAGGTGTTTTTATGGTCGGTATTGATAATTGCTGCCTGCTGATTTTTATTAAAAATGGCTGTCTCCGTCTTATTATCAACATCTGTTATTTCATTATTTTTTATGGAAGAGGAATTTTTATCGTTATGTAGTTGTTTGGTTTTTGGCGTGTTTGCAAGAGCAGCGGAGTGTTTTTTAGTAGGTGTGTGAAATTTATTCGAAACCCAGTAACCTGTCAGGGAGAGCCCTGCCAAAAGCAGTGGCAGCCAGATGATCCAACGCCTGCGATCTTTTTGGTGAAGTCGTAATTCAACCTTCTCCCAAACATCTTCAGAGGGAAGGATCTTCATTTCCTCCATCTTCAGATGCACCTGTTTTTCAAAATCATGGTCTTGCATACGATTCTATTTTACTATCAATATCATTTTTTTTTATCCAGCTAATCAGTAACGCCCTGGCCCTGGAATATTGAGATCGCGAAGTACCTTCATTGATACCCATCATTTGCCCGATCTCCACATGCGTGAAACCTTCCACTGCATGGAGATTAAATATTGTCTGGAACCCTGGTGGCAACTGCCTTATAAGATCCGCAAGTTCTTTGGCTTGCATATGTATTTCAGGATTGTCGAAATAAACCGGGTGCATAGATGGATCAGAGAATGAAAGTTCTGACTGGTAGCGGCTGTTTTTCTTTAAATAGTTAATCGCAGTGTTAACCATGATGCGCCTGATCCAGGCACCGATTGGACCATCGGCTTTATATTGGTGTAAATGAGTGAATACTTTTACAAATCCATCCTGCAGCACGTCTTCCGCATCCTCAGAAGATTTTGTATAACGGTAACATACGGCCATCATCTCGCCGGCAAAATGTTCATACAGTTGCCTTTGGGCTTCCCGCTTTCCCTTTAAACAGTCTTTTACTAACTTATAATGATCGATCATTAGTTGTATTGCAGTAGTTTGACAACCAATTGTACAAAAGCGTTGCATGGAGCTTTCAGCTCAGGGTATGAGGTATGAGGTATGAGGTTTGAGGTATGAGGAAGA
>JBDSBP010000064.1:0-3787 GCA_039921525.1 Chitinophagaceae bacterium
TCAAATTCCAAATACGACCGGACCCGCTAGCGAGGTAGAATTTACGCAGATGTTATTGTGTGCGATAGTTGCACAAAGGAAGATTATTTACAGAGTTTGTAATTCAGTTGCCATTAACAGTATAATATAAATTCAACCGTTAATTAAATTTTATTGTTTGTTGATCAAAGTTTTACAGCTCGTTTAATACATGTGTATAAATCAGGATCTTCTGGCGCATGGTAACCCCCCGACGAGAAACCTGATGTGAATGCTTTTATGATCACTTTTGCCTACTAAAACAAGTATAATGGCTCAAAAAAATATTGACATGAATCAGGCAAAACAAAGACAACAATTAAGTGCTGATGGTGTATCTATCAAAGAGATTGTCAGACGTACCTGAATTAGCCGTAAAAAAGGCAGGAAATACCTTCGTAAGATTGAAAGCATTGATCATACCCTACGGCTTAACGTTAGTAATCCGTTACCCGGCAATGAACTAGCTGCTATCATCTATAATAACGATTCCTCGCCGATTGTACAGCAACGTTTTGCGGCATTGATAAAGCACTTCCATGATAAGAAAGATAGTTTTTTACTTTACATCCTTAGATAATTCTACAACTCAGATAATAATTCATATTTGAGTTTATTAATATCCATATCACCAACATTATATTTCCATTTGATAAACTTAGCGGTATGCTCATAGGTAGTTTTAAATCTATTAAGTGTCCTATCAGCATAATTTATCTCCACCAGCTTCACCGTTTTATCATTATCCTCTTTACATGTTTTTAAGATTATCCTGCTATTTTCAACAGTACAAAACCATTTACTCTTTAATTCGATAATGATATTACACTTTGTTCCAGGATTAATTCCTTTTGATAAACAAACAGTAAGGGAAAAAATAATAGCCCTTGCACAAAAATTAAAATTACAATTTTCAGTAAAGCCTCGCTGTCCGGCTATGATTGATGAAGTTGATAAAATATTAAAATAACCGGATTGTATAAGGCTATCTAATTTTAAAATCACCCTGTCTATCATTTTTACTACAGGGTTGTAGCAATTAATTATTTTATAGTGCTGTACAATCATCTTACTGTCCTTTTATCTTCTCCAATAATTGTTTTACCGTATAAGTTGAACTTAATAATTGTTTTACAGTATTAATTAATAGTTTTACTGCAAAATAACTGGTATGACTATAAACCCGGCAGGAAGTCTTTGGCTTAAGGAATATTATCATTTAGACTATTATTCATTAACACACAACTCCTATATCGGAAGTAACAACTCAATAGAACTTACTTCAAAAGGAAATATAGAACAGGTGTATGGAACAAAATACGCCCCTGCTGATGACACACCTTTACTACACCTTGAATTTTCTTTAAAATATGATGACCTGAACCTGGATTTTTTAAAAGCAGTGTTTCAGCAAGTACAGGTTGGTGATATAGTGGATTTTATTGAGGCATCACCATCGGGCAAATATGCAAGAAAAATTGGCTTCCTCTATGAATTTTTAACAGGCCGACCAATGGCATTAACAAAATTAATATCGGGTAATTACACAGACCTTTTGGAAAAGGACAGATATGTAACCGGGAATATAGTAAAAAATAACCGCTGGCGAATCAATAATAATTTATTGGGCAACGTTTCATTTTGCCCGATTGTAAGAAAAACAAGAGCACTGGATGAATTGTTAAACCAAAACATTCCACTAAAAATTGAGCAATTAAAAAATGGATTCCCTCCAGATATATTCCACAGAGCAACCAATTACCTGTACAACAAAGAAACCCGTTCTTCTTATGAAATCGAAAATGAACAACCATCGCCTGACAGGATGGAAAAATTTGTTTCCCTGTTAATGAAAGCAGGAACAGAACAAACAGAACAATTACTGAAGGAGCCGCAGCTGGTAGCCTTGCAAAATGCCATCGTTGATGCAAGGTTTGCGGCAACAGCATTCAGGGATTTTCAAACTTATATTGGACAGTCTTTGCCAGGTTACCATGAAATGATTCATTATATATGTCCGCCACCGTCAATATTAAAGGCCCTGATGGAAGGTTTGAAAGAAACAGCGGAAAAAACGAATGGCATCTATCCGGAAATAAGAGCAGCTCTCATTGCTTTCGGCTTTGTGTTCATTCACCCTTTTGAGGATGGAAACGGCAGATTACATAGATTTCTTATACATGATATACTGGCGCATGACGGCATCGTACCACGGGGATTAATTATTCCGGTATCTGCACACATGCTAAATAATATTAAGGATTATGACCACATCCTGGAAAGTTATTCAAAGCCCCTGATGCAGCGGATAAAGTACAATAAAAAAGATGGAGGTGAAATTGAGATATTAAATATAAACGAAGTGGAAAGTTATTTTTGCTACCCCGATCTAACTGAACATTGCATTTACCTTGCTGAAACAATTCATGCAACTATTAAAACCGATATGCCAAATGAACTGATTTTTATACAACGGTATGATGAGGTTAAAAAGGCAGTTCAGCGTATAGTGGATATGCCAGACAAAGAGATTAATCTTATGATAACGTTTCTCCATCAGAATAAAGGCGTATTTCCAAAAAGAAGGCGCGAACATTTCATAAAACTGACAGATGATGAGATTACAAAAATGCAAACTGTTTTTAGAGAAATATTTTCATTGGATGAGGCACTGTAGTACAATAGTTGGTAATTAATCTGAAAACTTGTGGAAATTGTGTTACCAGAGATTACCTCCTTGTTATAAATATTATACGCTGATGTATAAGCCTATCTGCAGCATAATCTAGCGACTCTAAACCAATCTACTACAATTCAATACGCTTGCTATTTTATATTTTCACAGAAGTTGATCTTACAAGATTCGACCTATTATGCCATTGTATATTAAGATCAGTAATATTTTTTAAATTATAAAACCCGCTGCCAGAGAGGGCTTTATAATTTTGTCGGGGCGGCAAGATTCCTAAATTCCTCCACAGTATCAACATTAATTCAATGCATCAAATCGCCTTTTGGTGTTCGATCTTTCAAGGGCGATCCAGGTTCGATTATGTTGGCCAATAACATAACATTTTGCGAGGCAACTTAATATCAATACACACCGCATCATTCATATTTGGGGAACTTAGCAATATTTCATAGATCATTGTTACATCTTTGGATAATAGCCTAAAAATAGTTTTAAGTATACAAATCATTTTCACTAGAAGTAATAATAGAGTGATGCTTTTATTCAGAAATGACCCCTTCAAAATTGAAAGGGTCGTTTCTATACTATGGGTTGTTTATACTTTTATATATTAATCCGATTGTCTATCATCAATAAAATGTGATGTATGACCATTCAACAAGTTGAATAACTTGATATAGTAAACTACAAGTCAACTTTAGGGCATCAGCTTTTAAAAATAACGGAACCAGGATTCTGGTATAAATCACCTTTACCCGAGGAAAAATCTGTTTCCGTAAAGGTTGACCTAAGCCTGAACCGCTGGGTTGAATTTGGAGAAGTATTGCGTTGCTTTATACCGGCAATTTTATAAGGAAGCATTACCGTTCACAGGCAAATTGTTTCCATAAACCAGTAATCTCGGTATTGTTGAGTTTGCCGGTATAAATCACTATCCTGTACCGTACAATCTCGGTTTCTCCTTTAGTCAATTTCCAGTCACCTAGAATCTGGCGGGAAGGACCCAGGCCGAACTGGGTATCTGTTCTCCAAGGGATGGGAAATGCTTTATTGTCTGGATGATCTAAAACTGCCATA
>JBDSBP010000065.1:0-9411 GCA_039921525.1 Chitinophagaceae bacterium
GGACCAGCGATCATTAAAAAAACGGGTTAGAGACAGGTCAAGGCTTGCCTGGTGATTAATTACTTCTGTTCCCAGTTTAAGCCTGTCCTTATTTTCTTCTGTTCCGGAAAAATGCCGAAACGATTTAAAGTAACGCGCGCTTGAATTAAACTGCCAACTGCCCTTTGAACTTTCCTCAGGATGAGAAAGCATAAAGCTGGCGCCGGTACTTTTAATGGCTACACAACCCTGTGCATTGGTTTGCTGAAGAAAAATGGTAGCACTTAGAATTAATATAAAAATAGTTCTCATTGCAAAGTTTTGAATAAAAGTTAGTAAATCTGGTTTTTGAACTTTAATGATTGGATGCCAGGTTAGGCATTTTTGTTTTTCGCATTTTCAGGCGTTCTATAACTAACCGTCCTATTTTGATGCCTTCGATGTTACCGCTATCCAAATCGCTGCGATAATGAATTCCCCCGTAGAGCCTTGAAAAACCTGCTTCCAATGCAGCCTGCCTGAAAGAAGTAAACGACCTGGGTGCAATCCCAAACTCAGTGGAGGATGTATCCGTATAATGAAAGTTATCGCCATAGATATCTGTCATTACCTCTGCGGCGGCAGCCGAAATCACAGAATGACCACTGGTATAAGAAGGAAACGGAGGCGTTTGCAGGTAGGGACGCCACTCCGCGTCCATATATTTATTGATAACAGTTTCAGGCCGAATTACATTACTACGGTATTTTTCATCCCAGCAACTAATAAATCCTTCAAATAATGCAATAGCTGTTTTAGCATAAGCATATACGGTAGCATTGAAGTCGATTTTGGATTTCTCAGCCGCAATTCCGGCAATATTCATCCAATGGCCAGGCGGCGAAAACTTTTTAGTAGCAAACATTACATGTCCGCTGACGTTCATTTTAAAAGGATTGTCGTCCCAGAAATCAGCGGTATGCTTTCGCTCCGTATCCAAAGTATCGCCCGCAGTTTTCACCTCTTTGGCTAATTTGAAAAAACGCGAGGTGGAGTCTTTCATATTATAAACAGGCGGTCGTCCGGGCATACATTCGGAAGACGAATCGAGCACCAATGTCCTGATTTCTTTCCAATGGGCTTCCATACCCTGCGCATACATTGGCGGGGTGGGTACCCATCTTCCATCTGCATCAGTAACAGTATATTTCTCAGCGGAGCGTGTTTGGGCGTAATTGTCTTTTTTAGCCCAGGCCATAATGCTGTTTGCTACAGTGTCAGCATATTTTTTTGAATTGTTGATCATCTCCCCCGGCATTCCTGCATTATCTGCTTCCTCTACCAAATTATCGTAATACTCCATCATGCTGCCTTCTGGAAATGTTACCGCATTGCCCACCTTTGTAAAAGCCAGTAGTGCTGCCAGCGGATAATCCACTTTACCCACTTTCCATTTAGGCATAACCGGCAAACTTTTAATTTGACCGGAAAGGGACTGGTAATTACTGTCATCGCCTGCTGCAATTACTTCATACGCCGCGATATTTGCGTACACATAATTGCGGGAACCGATCATGGGAGGAAAATTATTTTCCAGCACTATGTCGTTAAGCCTCTTAACCGATTTGCAATACAATAAAGGATCATGTGTATAGGCCTGGTAATTGCCGGCTTGCCTGCAGGATAACAGCAGAGATACTGCCGCTACAACAGCTATAAGTTTCATCATAATAATAATTTGATCTGAAAATAAGACACTGTGCGCCTTTCAGCGCATATAAATGGTAACGAAGATCAAACTAACAGGCATCGGGAGGAAGTTCCTGCGGTAAAACTGCAGGCTTGGAAAGATTAAGACAATTATAAGAATTGTTCACTGATTGTTCTGGCAAGAAAGCGTCGAAGGCCCAGGAATTGGTTTCCTGGTAATATTCGGAAAGCAGGCTTTTAATGCTGTTGCAGGTATCGCCGGTCTTTTTATTTTGAGTAGGATGTTGAAGGTCGTTTACTAATTTGTAAAATTCATCCCGGGCATTGCTTAGCCTGGTTCTGATTTGGTTAGGAATGCACAGGTATTCTACCGTATCCTTGTATATCCGGCATTTTACATAGTTGTAATGCATGCCGTTGATTTCAAGTTCACCATCCATTCTTTCGTAATGCTTTGAATTGGTATAATAAGGAAGATTAGAAGGAAGTTTTATTGTAATAAGTGCTGAATCATCGTATTGATCCTTATCCAGCTCAGCCACAAGCGCTGAATTGGCCCTGTCTTCCAAAACAATAGATAATAGCCGGTACCCGAACCAGTTAAACAGGAAAACACTTAAAAAAAATATGGAAGCAATTTTTTTTATCATTCTTATTCGCGGGTAACAAGATAAATTAATTCCTGAACATTTAAAAGTCTAAAGTCTGTAATTGTTTGAATAACGTTTGTAAAAGGAGCAAACTCTTCTTTTATGTGAGAAGTAAGTACCACTATCGCTCTCATTCCGGCAAGCTGAGCAGCTTCAACTCCCTTTGGTACGTCTTCAAAAACAATACAATCAGAAGGCAATACTTTTAATTGTTCCGCTGCTTTTAAAAATGTTTCCGGGTCAGGCTTACTGGTTTTTACGTCGGCACCACTCACTATAACGTCAAAATAATCACGGATTTGAAGTTTGTCCAATGCAAAATCCACATTTTTTATTGCAGTTCCACTGGCAATGGCTAATAATACGTCCTGATGTTTTGCGTCGGCTAAAAATTCTCGTAATCCCTGTATCAGTTTAATGTGTGGTGAATATAACTGTCTGTATAAACTATCTTTACGGGTAGCTTTTTCCTTGAGCTGATCTATCGAAAATTTTTTCTTACTCAAAATCCTGCCGAGAATTTCTGTGTTTTTGCCGTACAGTTGTTTAAAAATATCGTTGCTTTTGAGCTTGGATCCTTCTTCTAAAACAATTTTCTCCCAGGCCTGCAAATGATATTGCATATTGTCCATCATAGTACCATCCATATCAAAAAGAAAAGCTTTCTTATCATGCATAGGGCGAAAATAATGGTTAATGGTTAATTGTTAATGGTTAATTGATAAATAGCATAACATAGGTTACACTTTTTTGCCTCTCTCCACACGTATATTAATTTTCTTTCAAATCCACTCAAATCCGCAAGGGGAGTGTATTTGAAAGAAAAAAAATATATTTTAAATGATCAGATCTTTGCTAAAAAAAGTGTAACCTATGTTATGCTATACGACAGTTAATTGTTAATCGATGCTTAATTCTACTTTGACAATTCAAAACTGCTTTTTGTTATCGGTTGAAGGTAGTCGACATATTCAAATTTACATTACCGGGGCGGTATTATCCGCGTAAAAAGCTTCAGAAAAAGTATAAAGCCCGTTAATCTACTTTATACCGTCCAGTTTCGAACATTCTTTAAGGCTGCGAAGTATATTTGTTACACAGAGATGCACGTAGGGTTCACGGAGATACACGGAGGCGCTCCGTGAAACTCTGTTCCTTCTCCGTGTAACTCTGTGTAATATATTTGTTACATAGAGATGCAACAGAATCAGCAGAACACTTCATGACTTGTCAAAGTAGAATTACGTACTAACGGTGCAATAAGCAATGCGTGAATCAAAGCGGGAATGTTTGAAATAGGAGATTAACAATTAACCATTAATTCCTGTACGTCTTTTTTTCGGGACCAACACCGGTTATAGTGATGCTTTCCCATTCCCTGGGAAGACTGGATTTTATTTGTATAATGCCTTTTGAAGTAATTTCTAATCCTCCGAAACCCATTAGCATGCTTTGGACCAACCCTCCCGCGCCAGTGGCGAAATAAGGATTTGTGCCACCTTTGGTTTCAGAAATTACCCGGAACGGTGGTAAAAGATTAGGCAAATAACCATCTTTAAAAAAATGGAATGCTTTATCTCCATTACCCAGGCGGGAATATAATAGTGTAAAAATAGCCTGTGTCATAGCAGGGGTACCCTCATTGGGCACCCTTGTTTCGTAATAGGAAAGATCCTTTGCTATTTGTTTGGGATCCGTAATTTCTTTCAGTGGATAGGCCAGCAGGTTTACATCAGCCTGTTTGATACCTTCACCATGATAGCTGGCATGTTCGCTGGTAACGCCATCTTCCATTTTTAGAATGGGAATGTTGTTGGCTACATTCGTCCAATCCGCATCAGGTAAAATACCTAATACTCTGGCAGCCTCGACTGCATTTCGAAGATTGGCCCTGGCGGCCGCATTGGTAAATGCATTGTTGTCAACATTCTCTGCCCATTCATCGGCGGCAACCACGTTTTTGATATCGTATTTTCCAGGACCGTTTCTCTCTACCCTGCTGGCCCAGAAATCGGCGGTTTCTTTTATCACCGGCCAGCCCTTTTCTTTAAGCCAATTCTTATCCTGCGTAACACAATAATAATTCCAGGCGGCATTACCAACACATGCGGTGATATGGTGTTCAAAGGGGCCACTCAATGCCCATACCGGTGTTTCTTCCACACCCGAGTCCGCGCTTTCCCAGGGAAACATGGCTCCCTTGTAGCCATGGTTGAAAGCATTTCGCCGGGCAGCTTCCAAACGCTGGTAACGGTATTCTACCATTGATTTTGCCATTTCGGGATGCAATACCAGGATGGCGGGAAACATCCAAAGATCGGTGTCCCAGAAAACATGCCCGTTATAACCCAGGCCAGATAATCCCATGGGTGAGGGGCTAAGGCTGGTACCTTCCCGTACGAATGAATATAAATGATACAACATGCTATGCACATCCTGCTGCGTTTGTGCATCACCGTCAATAGTGATATCGCTTTTCCAAAGTTCTTCCCAGGCCTTGTTATGAAAACTGATCAGGCGTTCTCTTCCTTCCAGCTTGGCAAAAATGGTCAAGCGTTCCGCTTCGTTCAACGGGTCGTCATGATGTGCGGAAGTAATGGAAGAGCCGGCGACAGAGAATCGATACGTTTCGCCGGCTTTTATCTTTTTACTAAACTTCATCAGGTGCATACTATTATCCCACATTTCATGAATTACCCTTGGTTCCTGGCTATGGTCCTCGCTAAATAAAAAAGTATTGGATGCACACATCAGCAACTTACCGGTAGGGCTCCTGGCAGAAGATGTCAGCAAACTAATAACCACGTGTGGGCGATCTATTTCATTGTAATAATTCTGTACATCCCTTAATGCGTCAGGTGCCTCCATAACACTGGCACCGCCAATAGTAATATCTTTTTTAGCAATGATGTTGATATCCATCAAAACCGTAAAAGGCAAGTGACGCAGTGAATAATACGTGTAACTAACAGATGCCTTATCTTCAAAATCAAAAGAAGCGGTGAACCCGGCTTTGCTCATATCCAGCTCCTGGCGCATATTCCTGATATTTTTACTATCCACTCTCTTGCCGTCAATATCAAGGTTCATGTTCAATAGATTAAAACTGCGCAGGAAATTACTAACCCGTCCACGCCCATATTGGTCGTATGCGCCGGCAAGCACTACATCTTTTACTTTAAAAGGCTCGGCAGAAGAAACGATACCAATCATCCCATTGGCAACCGTAATACCATAATAATTAGATGGGTCGATAGTTGTTGTGGTAATTTTCCAGGGGTCGATAGTTTGGCCGCAAAGTTTGCTGGTGAAGAAAACAGCTCCCGTAAAACCAACGACTAAAAAACACATGGCAATTGCAGATTGGTTCATACTAAAAGATTGATGGATGCAAAATAGACATAATCCTACCTTTACAAAAGAAATTGTATGTACACTCCTCCTAAAAATAAAGTTAGAATTGTAACGGCGGCTGCTTTGTTTGACGGCCATGATGCAGCGATCAATATTATGCGCAGACTTCTTCAAAGTAAAGGCGTGGAAATTATTCATCTTGGCCATAACCGTTCTGTGGCCGAGATCGTACAGTGTGCCATTGAAGAAGACGTACAGGGTGTAGCCATTACTTCTTACCAGGGCGGACATGTGGAATTTTTTAAATACATGAAAGACCTATTTGATGATAACGGGTGCGGGCATATAAAAATTTTTGGCGGGGGTGGCGGAACGATCTTGCCGGATGAGATCAGGGAATTGCACAAATATGGCATTACACGGATTTACTCACCCGATGACGGGCGGCGCCTGGGACTTGAAGGAATGATTGAAGATGTTATCCGTCAATGTGATTTTAGCCTCAACAGCAATTTGCCAATAACCGGTACTTCGAAGATACACAAAGTAAAAAATATCAAGAAAGTTGCAAGATTGATCAGCCTGGCAGAAAATAGCAATGGCACAGTGGTGCCGCGACAAAATCCCGCGGGCAAAATGATCCCTGTAATTGGTATCACCGGTAGCGGAGGCGCGGGTAAAAGCAGTATTACCGATGAAATTCTCCGTCGTTATCTAAACAGTTATTCTGATAAAACCATCGCCGTTATTTCTGTTGATCCCTCCCGGAAAAAAACGGGCGGTGCTTTGCTGGGTGACAGAATTAGGATGAATTCCATTCATCATCCCCGGGCATATATGCGTTCCCTGGCAACAAGGGATATTAACAAGGCGCTTAGTAGTCATGTTCAGGACGCCATAAATATCTGTAAGAAGGAAGCGTTTGATTGTATCGTTTTGGAATCTGCAGGGGTGGGACAAGGCGATGCAAGCATCCTGGACTATTGCGATGTGAGCCTTTATGTAATGACACCGGAATATGGGGCGGCTTCGCAGTTGGAAAAAATTAATATGCTTGATTATGCCGACCTGGTTGCTATCAATAAATTCGATAAGGCCGGAGCCCTGGATGCCCTGCACGATGTGAAGAAACAATACAAGAGAAACCATGCTTTATGGACCTCTGCCAGTGACAGCCTTCCGATATTCGGTACGATCGCTTCTAATTTTAACGATGCTGGCACAAACCGGCTTTTTGCCATGCTGGTACAAACTATCCAGGAAAAATGTGGCGTAAAATTTTCAATGGGTAACGATTTATTAAAGATAACAGAAACTCATGAAGGCGTTTCTCTAATCATACCGCCGCAGAGAGTCCGGTATTTATCGGAAATAGCGGAAAGCATTCGTAGCTATGACGCATGGGTAAACGAACAAACCGACATTGCAAGGCGTTTATACCAGGTCGATGGAACCATAAAGTCTGCTACCGAATTAAATATGATCTCGCCCCCTGAACTAATTTCACTTAAGCTGTATTTTGAACAAAAACTTCATCCGGAATGCAGGTCGCTTATTGAAGAATGGGACCTGGTAAATAAAAAATATGCTGCGGATTTTTTTGAGTACGAGGTTCGTGATAAAATTATCAGGCGGTCACTGGCAACAAAGAGTTTGGCGGGAACAAAAATTCATAAGGTGGTGCTTCCAAAATATAAAGACTGGGGTGATATTTTACGGTGGCGATTACAGGAAAACATACCAGGTGAATTTCCTTATACAGCCGGAGTATTTGAATTAAAAAGAGCGGGTGAAGATCCAACCAGGATGTTTGCAGGTGAAGGTGGACCCGAAAGAACCAACCGGAGGTTCCATTATCTTTCACTGGCACAACCCGCCATTCGTTTATCTACAGCCTTTGACAGTGTAACACTGTATGGCGAAGACCCGGCTTTACGGCCAGACATTTTTGGTAAAATAGGAAATGCGGGCGTGAGCATTGCAACAATAGACGATGCCAAGAAGTTATATTGCGGCTTTGATCTTACCGACCCAAAAACATCGGTAAGCATGACCATCAATGGCCCGGCACCGGTTTTACTTGCCTTTTTTTTGAATGCAGCCATTGATCAGCAATGCGAGAAATACCTGGAAACGAATAATGAATTAGAACAAGTAACCGACGTTTTTGAAAAGAAATTTAAAAAAACGCCCAAACCTTTTTACTATAATCCCGCATCTCCGGAAAGATTACCCGAAGGTAATAATGGACTGGGTTTAAAATTATTAGGGCTGAGTGGCAACGAGGTATTACCAGAAGTTATATATGCAGAAATTAAGGCGGCAACTTTATCTACTGTTCGCGGAACAGTCCAGGCAGATATTTTAAAAGAAGACCAGGCGCAAAACACCTGTATATTTTGCACAGAATTTGCGTTGAAATTAATGGGCGATGTTCAGGCTTATTTTATCGACAGCCAGATCAGGAATTTTTATAGTGTTAGCATTTCAGGGTATCATATTGCTGAAGCCGGCGCTAACCCTATTACACAATTGGCTTTTACATTAACTAACGGTTTTACCTATGTGGAATATTTTCTGAGCAGGGGAATGGATATAGATGATTTCGCTCCTAACTTATCCTTTTTCTTTAGTAATGGAATGGATATAGAATACAGTGTAATTGGAAGGGTAGCAAGGAAGATCTGGTCAAAGGCGATGAAGTATAAATACAAAGCCAACGAGCGTTCTCAAAAACTTAAATACCATATACAAACATCAGGAAGAAGCCTGCATGCACAGGAGATTGATTTTAACGATATACGTACAACGCTGCAGGCCCTTTGTGCTATTTACGATAACTGCAATTCGTTGCACACAAATGCCTATGATGAAGCTATTACCACGCCTACGGAAGAGAGTGTGCGAAGGGCTATGGCAATACAATTGATCATTAATCGGGAACTAGGTACGGCCCTCAATGAAAATCCAAACCAGGGTTCTTTTCTTATTGAGGAACTGACCGATTTGGTGGAAGCTGCCGTGCTTACGGAGTTCGATCGAATCAATGAACGCGGTGGCGTGCTGGGGGCCATGGAAAGAATGTACCAGCGTAACAAGATCCAGGAAGAGAGCCTTTACTATGAAAGCCTGAAAAATAGCGGTGAATTGCCCCTTATCGGGGTAAATGTTTTTTTGAATAAGAAGGGTAGCCCAACCCTGGTTCCTACGGAAGTGATCCGCTCTACCTCCCTTGAAAAAGAGCAGCAGATTCATAATCTAACGGCGTTCCATAAGCGCAATGAAATAAAAGCGCCTGAAATGCTGAAACGCCTGCAATCAGTAGCGATTAATACCGGGAATTTGTTTGCTGAGTTAATGGAAACGGTAAAATATTGCAGCCTTGGGCAAATTACCCATGCCTTGTATGAAGTTGGGGGAAGATACAGGAGGAGTATGTAAGAAGGTATGAGGTATGAGGTATGAGCCAGGGCAGCGGCATTGATATCACCGTTTAAATAGCATTTAAAATTTGTAAGACTTTCATTCTCAATGGGCAAATTTTATGTTATATAAAAGGTATGAGCCGTAGGCAATCCATCTTAAAGAAATGGATAGATTGTAATTATTTTAAATCTATCCTGGACCTTATTAGGTAGAATCCTGTAAGAAATAATTTATCCTGGCAACATATAAATGACAGACCTGGAAGCAAGACTTAGTTTTACATGCCTTGCAAAAGGAAGGTTTAAAGCTTATG
>JBDSBP010000066.1:0-8995 GCA_039921525.1 Chitinophagaceae bacterium
GGAGGGGATGTTTGATTCCGTTGCGCAGCACGGAATCAAACGGGGGTGGTTACGCCGGGTGCAGCCGACAGATAGCGTTCGAGCCTTTGCAACTTGAATTATCAGGTAACATTTCGCAGCAACCACCCCCGTTCCCTCACGTGCTTCGCATCGTAGCACTATCACCCTTACTGATTACCTAACCTAAACTGCATTAACCATTTCCTAAAGTTCAACGACATTGATTTGTTAATAGCCAGCCGCCTACTCAATCGCCCGGTTGACAAACTTCACCAAGGGCTTTAATGTTTCAAAAGAATCTATTACTTTTTTACCCAGGCCTTTCGAAGTAAGGTCAACATCCGTCAGCGGGCGCATGGCTATCCAGCTTTTTAGTTTGAGATAATCTGCTGCCGGGTTATCTTTTTCATATCCTTTTGGAATATTCACAAGGCTGTACTCTTCACGTGCATCCAGCGCACTATATACCGATTTGAATTTTCTAGATTCAACGATCCCCTTGAATTCATCGAAGCAATAATCTATTTCCTGGCGGATCTTCTTTACTTCAGGGGCCATTGGCATCCATAGGCCACCACCCACGAAACTCTCCCCGGGCTGACAATGAAAATAATAACCGGCGAAAATAGATTTCTTGCCGCCGCGGTTAATAGATGCGCCCATATTATTTTTGTAAGGAGATTTATCTTTCGCGAAACGAACGTCCCGGTTAATGCGGAATACACATTGTTTGGTTGTTAGTGAAAGAAGATCTTCATCCTTTGACGAATAATCTTTCAAAATTGTTTCAACAAAACGCTCGAAATCTTTCCGTGCCGATTCATATGAGGAGCGGTGTTCTTCAAACCAGGATTTATTATTGTTTTTCGTAAGGTCTTTTAAAAACTTGATAGTAGAGATTTGTAACATATCAACAACGGATCAAAAAAGTTATAAGGAGAACTACCAGCTTACATTGATACCGTAATGCCGGGTAGCAAAATGGAAAGAAATGTACTATAAACTTTATATTCTGCCCCAGTTCTCCCCGCTTTTGATACGGTAGAGTGTCATTTCACTAACGCCATATTTTTCGGCCAACTGTTTGATGGTTATGTTACGTGTTTTACTGCTTAAGATCTTCTTAATAGCTTTAACCTGTGCTGCAGTGAGTTTTAAGCCAACAGTACGGTTGGCCTGAACTTCTTTATAGGCAATTTTGGATGGGCTTTTCTGCTGGTGTTCAATCATCTCTTCCAGGTTCGCCCATTTAAGGTTCTTAACGGAGTTATCTGTTTTTTGATGATTGATGTGAATAACGTATTTTGTCTTGGGCGACTTTTTCGTTAAGAAGAGTTTAGCAATCTCCCGGTGAATGTAAAGGGTACCGTTATTCGACGGGCGATGCAGGTTTAATGTTTTATAGCCCGTCGTCAATGAACCATTAAGAAGTTTACCATCTTCTAATATGTCTTCGGCATAACTGGCTACCCGGCCATTTGAAGACAAAGCATACTTTTTGCGAAGTAGTTTCCAACCGGAAAATTGTAATGGTTTCCAAACTTCGCCAGATATTTTTTTTATCATCGCCAAGGTTTTATTAAAGTTACACAAAAGAAATACGAAATGCCAGTATTTATCTAAAATCTTCTTTACCGTTGATTAAGTCCAGGAATTCCTGCTCGTTTATTATACGGATACTTTGTATTTTTTTGGCTTTTTCGAACTTCGAACCGGCGTCTTCGCCCACTACCAGGAAGTTTAGTTTGCTACTAACGCTGCCGAGTAGGCTCCCCCCTTTTTGCTCTACCATTTCTTCAGCCTCGCTTCGCTTAAGTTGGGCCAGGGTGCCGGTAAATAAAAAGCTTAATCCCGACAAGTTAGTAGCGGTTACTGTTTTTTTCTTTTGATTCGTAAGGCTTACACCTAATTGCTCCAACTTGTTTAGTACGCGTAAGTTATCATTATTACTAAAGAATTGGTAGATACTGGTGGCGACTTTAACACCCACATCTTCTAATTCCTGCAGTTGTTCAAGGGAGTAATTTTTAAAATCCAGCAGGTGTATAACCACGTTAGATAGTGTTTTGGCGGTATTCTCTCCCACGTAACGTATGCCCAGTCCGAATATTAAACGATGCAACGGTTGTGATTTAGATTCTTCAATAGCAGTTTGTAAATTGGTGATGGACTTCTGTCCAAAGCCTTCCAGGTTCTTGAACCTGTCAAAATCGATGGTGTAAATAGAAGGAATATCTTTCAATATACCCAGTTCATAGAATTTACGAACATTAGCCTCGCCCAAACTGCGTATATCCATGGCATCTTTACTTACAAAATGAATGATCCTTTCAACAACCTGTGCCTTGCAATTCACATTTATACATCGCCATACTGCTTCGCCTTCAGGTTTAAAAAGTGCATCACCGCAAACCGGGCAATTGACCGGGAATACAATTTCCTTTTCTTTCCCGGTTCGCAACTCCGTCATTGATTTAACAATATAAGGTATTACATCACCGGCGCGTTCAACCAATACCGTGTCACCAATCATTAGATCCTTCTCTTTAACAACATCTTCATTGAAAAGAGATACGGAACTAACGGTAACCCCCCCTACAGCAACGGGATCGATTTTGCCTACCGGTGTAATGGAACCGGTGCGCCCCACCTGGAATTCCACCTTCCTTAATACACTGCTGGCTTGCCTGGCTTTAAATTTATAAGCAATTGCCCATCGGGGATGGTGCGTGGTCATACCTAGTTTTTCCTGCAGTAGTATGTCATTTACCTTAATTACCATGCCATCGATTTCATAAGGCATTTCATCCCGTTGTTCTTCAAATTCCGGCGCATGTTTTATGATGGCATCGATTCCTTTTAATACTTTCATTTCTTTCTTTGGGCTCCTGAAGCCAAGATCCCATAACATTTGTAATGTGCCGGAGTGTGTGGCCAATGCCGGGTTAACAGAGGAAGATTTTAAATTTTTCGTTGCCGGCTTGCCGTCAACGGACATCTTCTTCCCATCGGTTGTTGTATAATAACTAACATGATAAAAAAATGCTTCCAGGTTTCTTCGTTTTACTTCATTGGGATCTTTAATCCGTAATGAGCCGGAAGCGGCATTACGCGGGTTGGCGAAAGGAGCAAGGTTTAATGCAGCTAGTTGCTCATTTTGTTTTTTGAAACTGTTTTTATTCATCAGTACTTCACCCCTGATCTCTACCTGGTAAATGCCATAGTCGGAGAATTTTGCAGATAGCGGCACCGATCGGATCTGCCTGATATTCGTAGTAATCTCATCCCCTTCTACTCCATTGCCCCTGGTAGCCGCTCTTATCAGCAGATCGTCTTCATAAATTACTGAAATACTCGCACCATCGAATTTAGGCTCGGAACAATATTCCAATTCGGCAACCTGGCTTAGCTCCCTGCATTTTCTATCCCAGTCCAACAAATCTGCTGCGTTGTATGAATTCTGTAGGGAAAGCATAGGCACCAGGTGGGATACAGTAGGAAAATCTTTGGTGAGCCCCTTTGCCACCCGCTGCGTGGGAGAATCGGTAGTGATCCGTTCGGGATATTCCGTTTCCAGTTTCTCTAAAATTTTAAAAAGCTGGTCATACTCAACGTCTGCAATCAAAGGTTCATCCATAACATAATACCTGTATTCATGAAAACGTAGTACGTCGCGGATCAGGTCAATGTCAGTTACCTTTTGTTGATTCCCCTTTTTCAATAAAGCTTTGGAAGATTGCTGTAAAGATTTGATTTGATCGGTTGAATACATTTTGAAGAATTTGATGGTAAGATAAAAAACAATTGGCTATCGGCTGTCAGCTGTCAGCTATCAGCCTTCCGCTGTGTTTACAAAGTTTAAAATTTCAATGTATATAAAGAATATAGTAGCCGGTTATATTATTAGATTTCGTAATTTCCAAGTGGCATGTCCCAAGGTCTGCAAGGCCGATAACTGATGGCCGAAAGCTGATAGCCGTTTCTCGTTTCCAATTAGTAAATTCGTATACAAACTTGCCAACAATGAAAGAATCTTTTTCAACCTTACCCTCTCCTGAACTGCAAAAAACAAAAAACATTAATACAGGTTTAGAGAAACTGGAAGATGACGCACGGATAGGCATATCGGTTGATTGTGTAATATTTGGATTCGATGAAAATGAATTAAAAGTTTTGCTGATCAAGTCAGACCTTAAAAAGTACGAAGGTAAATGGTCACTTTTAGGAGACCTGGTGAGCAGTAATGAGGATGTTGACCAGGCCGCTTATCGAATACTTAAAGAAAGAACGGGTATGGATGATGTTTACCTGGAGCAGGTTAAAACTTTCGGGCAGGTAGACCGCCACCCGGCGGCAAGAGTAATTACCATTGTTTATTGTTCGTTGATCAATGTGCAGCATCATAAATTGGGGATAACTGACAATGAATTAAGCTGGCAAAAGATCAGCTCATTGAAAGAAATGGCTTTCGATCATAAAAAGATCCTGGATGTTTGCCATGCCTGGCTCCAAAAAAGAATCCAGGAGCACCCGTTAGGATTTAGCCTTCTGCCCAAAAAATTTTCCCTTAGGGAACTACAAAATCTTTATGAGGCCATCCTCGATGCTAAATTAGACCGCCGAAATTTCCGCAAGAAGTTTTTTTCTATGGATCTGCTTATCGATACATGTGAATTTGAAATAAATGTACCGCACCGGCCCGGGAAGCTATACGGGTTCAATTACGATAAATACCAGAAAAAACAGCCTAAAAAATTGCTGGGTATTGATTTTTAGGTTGCATGTACTACTAAATAAGAGTTTCCATACACCCTGAAAAAACCACAAGCCGATATGCAGCATTTTCAACTAATTTACTGCCTTAACTAAACATTTCCGACAACAAACTGTTAAATTTTTTGAACGGTTTTTAGACACGTATCAAACTATTATATTTTATACTTAAACGCTTCCCATGTACTTAAAACTCCTGCTTAAAGCTATTGCTTTACCCGTATTATGTGTATTATTTACGCTCCCTCTGTTTTCACAAAACAAAATTATCACAGGGAAAGTAATTGATTCCAAAGATACCAGCGGTGTTGCCGGCGCCTCCGTAACCATCAAAGGAACTAAAATTGGTGCACAGACAAATGCAGACGGAAATTTTCAAATCTCCGTTCCGCCAACCGCAACCACACTTGTAGTTTCTTCCGTGGGTTTCGATCAGCAGGAAATATCTATTGCAGGTAAAACATCTGTGGAAGTAAACCTTGTAGCAGCAAATGCAGCGTTAAACGAAGTTGTAGTAGTAGGTTATGGCACCTCTCGTAAAAAGGATCTTACGGGATCGGTGAGTTCTATTAAAGCGAAAGATTTTAACCAGGGTGTAATAGCCGCCCCGGATCAATTGCTTCAAAATAAAGTGCCTGGGCTTGAAGTAACCAGCAATAGCGGTCAGCCAGGTGCGGCCACAACTATTAAAATAAGGGGAAATAGTTCTATTCGAGCTAGCAACAACCCTTTATATGTTGTGGATGGAGTTCCTCTTGATGGGAGATCTGCGAGGCCAAGCATAAGCCTGGGGAACAATGGGCTCGGATTTGGCACTACACCTGAATCTAACCCACTACTGTATATTAATCCAAATGATATCGCTCAGATAGATGTGTTGAAAGATGCATCCTCAGCGGCAATCTATGGATCAAGAGGTGCTAACGGCGTTATAGTAATCACCACAAAAAAAGGGCTTTCCGGCCCTCCAAAGTTGGAGTTTGGTACCAGTTTCGGTGTTGCTGGTTATATGAAGAAATATAAGGTACTTACAGCAGACGAATACAGAAGTGCGCAATCGAAATACGGCCTGGATACTTTTAAATTTAACCAGGGAGGTAGTGTGGATGCATTAAAAGAAATTGCACAGCATAAACTTTCACAAAATTACAGCCTTGCCCTAAGTGGCGGCAATGAAAATGGGAGATTCCGCGCTTCTTTTTTAGGCTCCTCAACTGAAGGACTCATTAAGAAATCTTCTTTGGATAAATATATCGGAACCTTTACGGGTCAATATAAGTTCTTCGACCAAAAATTATCTATTGACTTTGGATTGATAGCGGCACATTACACAGAAAATTTAAGCAATATTTCAAATACTGCCGGCTCACAGGGTAATATTTTGAGTGCTGCCCTGATTTGGAATCCTACGGCTCCTTTTTATAAGGATGGTAAGTATGTCCTAACTAGTAACGGTGTAGCAAATCCACTCGCTGTAAGTGATGCTTTTGGAGACGTCAGCAACGTTAATACTTTTTTAGCAAATATTTCAGCAGGGTACAAATTAGCAAAGGGTCTTGACTACAAGTTTTTGTACGCCATCAACCATGGCACTGGAGATAGAAAAATTAATATAGAAGGATTTCTTGAAGGATTTCAGAATTTGTCAGGTCAGGGGTATGGTATTATCGGTAATGCACAATTAACCTCACAAACATTTACGCATACTTTGAACTACCGTACTGCAATATCTCAAAGCTTAAGCTTCGAAGCATTAGGAGGCTATGAATACTGGAAAACAAATTATTCCAATGCATCAATTGCCGCCTCAGGTTTCAATACAAACCTGGATCAGTCAAACAGGATTAATATTCCATATACAAGTATATTCCAGAATGCCAAAACGCAATACCCGTATATCCCTACTATTGAACCTACTGTTGAATTGCAATCATATTTTGGCAGGGTTAATTTCAATTTGCTGGATAAGTTCCTTTTAACAGGAACAATCAGGGCAGATGGTTCAAGCAAATTTGGAAAGAACAATAAATATGGATATTTCCCCTCTGTCGGAGCTAAATGGGTTATAAGCAACGAAGATTTCATGAAAAACAGTGGAGTTTTCTCTAATCTTGGATTGAGAGGTTCATGGGGAATGACAGGTAATCAGGAATATCCGGCAGGTGCTTCGCAGGAGCAATTTAGACTGTCTTCTTATAACACCGCTGGCCAGACTATTGTAGCCAACCCTAATTTGAAATGGGAAACCACCAGTGCATTCAATATCGGGGCTGATTTTGCATTTGGCAAAGGCAGGATATATGGAACAATTGATTATTATAATAAAAATACCAAGAATATTTTATTTCAGACAAACTCAATACAGCCCGCACCGAATTCTATTTATTTCATAAATATTCCAGCAAACCTCATCAATTCTGGTATTGAGTTTTCTATTGGATCAAACATTATTAACAAAGATGATTTCACCTGGGATATTAATTTTAATGTTGCCTATAATAAAAACTTACTCAAGAATTTCTTTGATATAAATACCGGGCTCCCTTTAACAATTAAAACAGGAACCATTGATGGACAGGGTGTATCAGGAACTTTGGCACAGGTTATAACAAATAACCAACCTGTGAATGAATTTAACCTGAAACAATTTAGTGGATTTGATGCATCAGGAAATCAAAAAATTAATGACGCTCCCACATATGCAGGAGATCCTAATCCACATGTTATCGGAGGTTTCAGTACAACATTGCGGTATAAAAAGGTGACTTTTAGTTTGAACACCGGCGGTGCCTTTGGGTATATGATCTACAACAATACGGCAACATCAGTTACAAATATTAATGGAATTACTTCCGGAAGAAATATTGACGTGGAGGCTTTTAAATCCGGGGAAAGCAAAAGCAGTGGTGCTGCCGCATCAACCAGGTTCCTAGAAAAAGGTGATTATGTTAAATTGAGAAATGCAACATTTAGATATGATGTAGGAAGTGTCGGTAAATATGTTAAAAACCTTTCTTGCTTCGTTAGTGGAACAAACTTATTTGTGATTACAAAATTCAAAGGTTTTGACCCAGAAGTTAACGTAGATAAAAGTACCAATAGCTATCCTTCCAGATCAATTGAGTATATCCCTTATCCAACGCCAAGAACTGTTTCTTTAGGACTTAATTTTTCATTATAATAACACTCAAAAGTATTAATATATGACACGCTATAAAGTAATAGGTTATTTCTCCCTTTCATTTCTTGTATTGTTGGCCGGATGTACAAAACTGGATGAGAATCTTGAAAGCACACTTACCAGCACTCAGGCATCAACTTCATTAGGTGCCTCAGGTACGGCTCTATTATTGAAGTCAGCCTATGTTGACCTTGCGAATCCATTAAGTGCCCAGGACAAACTATTCGCTTTGCAGGAAAATAGTTCGGACGAAGCACTAACAGTTACCCGTGGGGGTGATTGGGATGATAACGGAGTTTGGAGAGTATTGCATAGTCATACCTGGGATGCCAACCATCAATATGTGCTGGATGTTTTTAATAGTTTGAATAAATTAAATTTCGATGCAACCAATGTATTGGCTTTTAACCCAACAAAAGCGCAGGCTGCGGAAGCAAAGTTTTTAAGAGCCTTATCTCTTTACTACCTGCTTGATTTATATGGTCAGTATCCATTCAGAAACCCTGGTGATAATTTATTGAATGCGCCTTCCGTAAAATCAGGTGCTGATGCTATTAATTTTATTATTAGTGAACTTACAGCTGCGCTGCCCGATATAACGCTAACTAATAACAATACTCTTGCCAATGCAGATGCCATAAGAACCTTATTAATGAAATGTTATCTGCAGAAGGGCGCCTTTATTAACAGGGCTACCCCAACTTTTGACGCAGCCGATATGCAACAGGTTATCACATTGGGGAACGCAATAATAAACAGTGGAAAATATTCTTATACTCCAAATTACTTTGACAACTTTAGCGTTGATAATGGCACGAAGTCAAAAGAAGGAATATTTGTTTACCCTAATCAATCCGGCGTATCTATCAATCATGCAGGTGTAGAAGCCCGTTGGAACATGACATTACATTATAATTCTTATACTCCGTACAATCCGAATGCAGGATGGAACGGATTTGCAACTGTAAGCGATTTCTACAACAGTTTTAGCAGCACAGGTGTAACAACCTATAGTCCGGCTGATACGTTATTGGATCAAAG
>JBDSBP010000067.1:0-17516 GCA_039921525.1 Chitinophagaceae bacterium
TAAAGTCGAGCATAAATCTTAATTACAACAGGCAGGAAGGTGCCATTCTAAATACGTACTTTGAAAGGTTTACCGGGAGGTCCAATAATATTTATAATGCTACGGATAAATTAACATTAGGGTTAAACCTTGATCTTGCTTACAGAAGAAGCCAGATCACTCCGGGATTGGATAACGGGCGTAATATTATTCAGAATGCATTTTTGATGGATCCCTCTTTGATCTATAAAAATGCCGATGGAACTTACCCTCTGTCTTTTTCACAACCCGGCATGTTCGCTAACCCTAATTATTACCGTGTAGTAACGCAAAGAAAAAACCCGGTAAAAAATACTACGTTGTTGGCGAATGCTTTTGCAGAGTATAAGATATTAAAAGATCTCAAGTATAAGATAAGCCTTAACGTCAATACCAATAATGCTGTTTCCAGGCAATTTAACCCCTCCACTGCACAGGGTGGATTAGGCAGTGCACCTCCCCAGCCTGCAACGGGCAATTATTCTACCAGTAATTTCTTAACCTGGCTCGCTGAAAATACACTGACGTATACAAAATCTTTTGGTAAACATAATGTTGATGCGTTCATAGGATATACTGCCCAGAAATTTAATAACGAAAGCAGTAGCATTGCTGCATCGCAGTTTCCGAGTGATGATATTCAATGGATCAATGTAGCCACCACAAGAATCGGAACGGCATCAGCATCTGAATCAAAATTAATATCTTATATCGGTCGTGTGAACTATGACTATGATGGCAAATACTTATTGTCTGTGGCATTCAGAAGGGATGGTTCATCAAGGTTTGGTACAGCTAACAAGTATGGTGACTTTCCTTCCGTTTCCCTTGGCTGGGTTGCTTCAGAAGAAAGTTTCATGAAAAACATGGATAAAATCAATTTCCTGAAAATAAGGGCAAGTTATGGAAAGACAGGTAATTATAATATTGGTGATTATACTTCTCTTTCTTTAATCAACACTACCAATTACGTATTCAACAATGCAGTAAGCCCGGGTGCTACCTTAAGCGGCATAGGCAACTCCGCCTTAACATGGGAAACTACCGCTCAATACGACATAGGTTTGGATCTTGAATTGTTTAATAGCCGTATTACTTTCACGTATGATTATTATAAGAAAAAATCTGATGGATTGCTTTATGCAATAGACATTCCTATTCAATCGGGTTTCACAAGCATACAATCGAACGTTGGCCACTTCGATTTCTGGGGACATGAGTTTTCCGTATCGACAAGGAATTTAACCAGCCAGTTGAAATGGACCACTGATTTAAATATTTCCTTTGATCGGAACATAGTTAGAAAATTAGGAACCAACAACGCTCCTATCGGTGCGTACGGCCAGTACTGGGATGATAACCGTACTGCAGTTGGTCAGCCAATTGGTATGTTTTACGGATATATCAATACAGGAGTTTACATGACACAGGAAGAGTTTAATACCCAACCTCATAATGCCACTGCTATGGTGGGAACGGCAAGGTTTGCGGATGTTGGCGGAGCAGACGGCAAGCCGGATGGAAAGATTGATGCTAATGACAGAACATGGATAGGCAATCCCAATCCCAAATTTATTTATGGAATGACCAATAGCTTCAGTTATAAAAATTGGGACCTTGACATAGTACTTGCAGGATCGGTTGGTAATGATATTGCGGACGATGCATTCCAGTCAACAGAAAACCTGGATGGCGTTTTTAATGTAAGAAAAGCTGTGGTAGACAGGTGGCGCTCTTTGGAGGATCCGGGTGCTGGTATTTATCCAAGAACCAGGGCAGGTACCACAGAAGATTTTCGCAACTTTACCAGCAGGCAGGTTTTTAGAGCCGATTACCTTGCGGGTAAAAATATAACGCTCGGTTATACATTGCCGTTTAAGTCTAATGCGTACATCAAAAATGCAAGGATTTATGCCACGGTGCAGAACGCATTCATCTGGACCAAATACCCCGGTCAAAATCCGGAAGCAGGCATCAGCGGATTAAATGGGTTGAACCAGGGACGTGACTTCACTGCTTATCCTATTTCAAGAATTTATGGCCTGGGAGTAAACGTAGGTTTTTAAGGGAATGAGAAACACTTAAATTTTTAAAAATTCAACATGAACAAGAAGATCTTATATATAATAGCAGTAACTGCAGTAGGGTTTATTTCCTGTAACAAAAATCTGAACCTGGTTCCAGAAACCAATCTTAGCTCTGCCAGTTATTTTAAAAATAAAGCACAGTTCCAACAAGCGCTAACCGCATCTTATAGCAATTTGCGGGGAGTTGCACTTACTGGTGTTTACATGGACGAGATGCGATCAGACAATACCTTTTTTACATATTACCCACCGGATAGGGGTACCAGTACAAGTGTAGAAGCCATGGCTCAATTCCTTGACAACAATATTTCCAGCCAGGAACCCAATAATCCCGGCAACAGGTATGGTAATAATTATTCAGGTATCTCCCGGGTAAATACAATTTTAACCCGTATTAAAACGGCTACCGGCATAAGCCAGGGAGCCAATGATTCTCTTTCCGGCGAAGCTTTATTTCTAAGGGCTTATTATTATTATGACCTGGTAACACATTACGGCGGCGTTCCGTTACAGTTAGACGAGCTATCGGGCGCGGATGGTGCATTTCTTCCAAGGAACACTGATGTTGAAGTGTACAACCAGATCATTGCTGACCTCACTGCCGCTGTCCCTAAACTTCCTGTAGCCACCGTCTTCCCTCAGTCGGGAAAGGCCAGTAAGGGTTCAGCGAAAATGTTGTTAGCTTATGCATATATGTCGAAACCAACAAAAGAGTTGGCCAAGGCTGAAACTGAATTACTCGATATTACAAAAATGAATTACAGCCTTTTACCCAATTATGCGGATGTATTTGCTTTAACAAATAAAAACAGCAGGGAATCTATATTTGAAGTTCAATATAAAATTGGTAACGATGGACAACAAAGTGACTTTACCTGGAGATTTATTCCCAAATCAACCAATACAGATCTGATCCTGGGATTAAAGGGTACAAGCATCCGGGGCGGTTTGTCCAGTGGTGGATGGAATGTGCCAACACAGGAAATGGTTAGTTCTTACGAGGTAGGAGACAAGAGATTGCCTGCATCCGTGCAGGTGGCAGAAGGTACTATGAGTGGTGATAATTTCACCGCAGAAAAAGTTTTTAGTCCTGTAGGGTATGTTCCAGCGGCAGGCAAGGCCTGGTATTATTTCGTGGACAAATATCGTCACCCTCCCTATACTGTTGAATACAATACGGATGACAACTGGCCAGTGTTTCGTTATTCAGGTGCATTGTTATTATTAGCGGAATGCCTTGTAAGTGAAAACAAAGCTGCCGATGCCCTGCCTTATTTAAACCAGGTACGCAGAAGAGCCGGGCTTGCAGACCTTGCATTGGCTACTGCTGATAATGTTGCCAACGAAATGCGCCATGAGCTTGCTTTTGAAAATCATCGCTGGACGGATTTGATCCGTACCGGAAAGGCTGTGGAAACATTGAATGCCAAAGGAGTTAGAATGAAAGCACTTTATGGTTGGATACTACCTGCTGCGTTTAATGTAACTGCCACCAGGTTATTGTATGCGATACCTACAAGGGAGGTGCAGATTAATAATAAGTTGACACAGAACCCGGGGTATTGAGTATCAGGTTTGAGGTATGAGGCCATTGACAAAAGATTAACCTGCCCCCGTCTTGTCATTTCAGCCAAAGCGCCAGAGCATCTTTGCACAAATGCATGCTACGGCGCTTTGAGTTGAAATCTCCTAAATACAGGTTGAGTTTGTATGGATGGGTTTTCGGCAAAAAAGTATTACCCCCTCAAATCCGGCGTTATCTTCCTATCACGTCCAAGGCTAGACGAAATTTGACGAATGCTTTTAATAAGTAATCCAGCATCAACACCATAGGCCAGCATTCTGAAGCCTTCGTTATTTCTTTGCGCCAGATCTTCGATGCTGGTTGTTACAACTCCACAATATTTACCAGCGGCTAATACTATATCTTTTACATGGTTCATATGATCAATCACCTCAGGCACCTCCCATTGTCCTGCAAAACCTGCCGAGGCTGAATAATCGGCAGGACCAAAAAAGAATATGTCCGTACCCGGTACTTCAAGCAAGGCCTGTATGTTATCTCCTGCTTTTATGGATTCAATTATTGGAATAACTAAAACGGCATCGTTGGCATCCCTTACATGTTCAGCAAAACACTGTCCCCAACCGGTAGCACGCTCGGCGCCAATGCCGCGGCTACCGGCGGGGGGATATTTAGAAAAAGCCATAGCGCGATTTAATTCTTCAGTAGTTTCAATATGAGGAATTACAACACCATCTGCGCCTATATCCAACACTCTTTTGATAATTCCTTCCTGTAATTCAGCGATGCGAACGAGCACAACAGTGTTACTACGTACCGCTGCGCGAATATGGTTTACAATCTCTGCCCAGTCGAGGTGACCATGTTCTGCATCAATCACCACCCAATCCATTCCTGAAGCTACAGCTATTTCTGTAATGCTGGCTGATTCGAGGGTGATCCACAAACCATAAACAGATTCTTTATTGGCTAACTTTTGACGCAGGATCCGAAGGGCTTCTGTTTTCATAGAGATATGAGGTGTGAGGTATGAGGTATAACCAGTTTTTAATTTTTTTGATACGCATTCCTTATTATATCCATCAATCGTATTGTTTCAGAAAGTGTATCGACTTCGTTACATCGTTCCCAATTTATCCAGATGTACTCGAGGCCTATCCATCCATTATAATTTATTTTTTGCAGGTTTTCGATAATCTTCGCATAATCAATAATGTTATCAGTCATGGATACCTGTAATTGATTTTTCCTGGCGCCGCGGGCATGGAAATGGCTGGCATAGTTTAACAGGGGATCTACCTCTTCCTGCGCATAACCGTTGCGTATAAAATGAGTATAGTCTAACGTTAATGTCAGGCCGGGTACAGCCTTTAATAAAGCCAGGGCATCCTCAGGATTTACAAAAGGAGAACCCACATGGGCCTCCACACCAAACGAAAGACCCGACCCTTTCAGCTTTTCAACCCGCCAGGTAAGTTCCTGCTGGCAGCGCCTGACTGAGTCTGCATTTTTTTCCCCCGTAAAATACATGCCGGGTAAGGTAGTGATATGATCTGCTCCCAATTCATTTGCATACTCAATCAATTTTAAAAAACTTTCACGGGCGTATAACCTTCTTTTAGCATCGGGGTGATTGATGGCAAATAAAGAAAGATCGGTATCCAGCTGCAGGTAAACATCCGATGCAGCCAGACCGCGATCATCCAGTTGGTTTTTCAATGTTTTTGCACGATGTTGAATTTGTTGAAACTCCGTTTCAGCTGTTATATGTGAACGCCCGCTAAAAAGACCAATGTCTACCCCTTTACAATCCAGCATTGCTACCAGGCTTAATACTTTGCTGTGCTCTAACAGCGGAAAGGTAAAATCAGCGCAGGCAAATTGCAGGGTTTTCATATTGACGGCCCTCCTTTCCATTCAGCAGTGGCGAGATAACCACCGTCTACCAATATGCTGGTACCGGTAACCCCATTAGAATCATCACAACTAAGATAGGCCACCGTTCTGGCAATGTCGAGCGGACTTAACATCCTACCTGCCGGAACGCGTTGCAATCTTTCTTTCAATAAGGAGTCAGTAACCGTATGTTCTCTTAGCATAGGCGTATCCGTTATACCAGGACAAACAGCATTACAGCGAATCCCTTCGGCGGCATAATCAATGGCAATTGATTTCGTAAGCATAATTACCGCACCTTTCGACGCAATATACCCGGGTGTTTTAGCCTGCCCGACGAAGCTGCTTACAGAACCCATATTAACAATATAACTGCTTTGCTGCTGCCTGAGATAAGGATAGCCGTATTTGAAACTGAGAAAAATAGCTTTAAGGTTTATACCCATCTGCCAGTCCCATTCCTCGCTACTGTATTCATGCAGGTCCCTGACAATATTTACCGCTGCATTATTTATTATAGTATCCAAGCAACCAAAACAATCCACTGTATTGCAGATAGAGTTCCTGATAGAAATCTCATTGTTCACATCACACAAAAAGAATACAGCTTTGCCGCCCTTGTTACGTATTCGTTCTGCTAAATCTTTACCGGCATCCTCTTTAATATCGGCCAATGCCACCGCTGCGCCTTCTTCTGCAAAATATTCCGCAATAGCCTGGCCAATTCCCTGCGATGCACCGCTGACCCAAACGACTTTCCCGGTAAACCTTTCGCTCATTTGTTTTAGATATTGAAATATTATTAGAGTATGAAATGATATTCTATACCCCGTTTTACTTGCTATGAAATTATTAGTGGATCCGGTTAGGTTGACTTCATACAAAGGCTTGCTTTGGTTAAGACTTTCGAAGTCTTTCAGACTTCGGAAGTCAGATCACCACCCGGAAGCCAAACCAATTTTACTTTCGTTTTAATGTCAACACCCAATCCTGGTCACCTGCAGGAGAGGAAGCAATGGCATCTCCTGCTGCATCGGCCTTCAAAATAAAATCAGCCTGGGTTTCACCACTTACCGGGTTAAACCAGGCGGCTGTATAACTACTACCGGCCACTAGCGAACGAAGTTTAATAGTGCCGGGTGCAAGAATATATATTACGCGAAGGCGGTCGCCATCTGCTGCACATTCCGGTGCCAACTTTACAGAATCACTTGTTACCCATTCAGGCTTTGGCTCCAATTTGTTCCAGGAAGGAAGGGATTCTATTAGTCGCTTGGCGGCACCGAGTTGACCAGAGCCGGGCAAACGCATTGCCTCATCCCAGGGAGTTACTCCCCAGTTATTTCCGCCAGGTGAATTACCATAAGGATGTTCGCGCCCGTTCACCTGCCACACGCCATTGGCACCGTATGTATGACCGGCAAATCCGGTGTTGATGGAATGAGACCAGAACGCCTGGCGCGCTGCGGCCGCTGGCAAAGGTTGAGGAATGGCCAATGCCTCGTAACGTGATTCACCACTGATCACCGGCATGGTTGGCTGATCTCGCCAGCCTTCCAAGGCTAATGCAGCCTGCTTTGGCCCCGGCGAACCATGACCGCTTTGATGCATATCGAAATCAAGTACAGATGCATCGGTAACCGAAGCACGCGCCGTTCTTGAAGGATGAGAGGTAACGAGCCGGTGAAAGGGATCAGTTTCATGCATATACTGCATGATTTCCGTCCACTCTTTCTTCTGCCGGTCCTTGTCCGCATCTTTAGAAGTGGAAAGATAAAAAGGCATCGTTGTTTCACCAGCTGCAACCCATACCACGGGCAATGCACCCCAGCGAGCTATAATATACCGCCAATGTTTTTTTAATTTTTCTTCGCCTAACCATGGCAGATGGTATCCCCATGCCCCTACAATGCAAGGAACAAAACCCTGGTCTGCAAGGAACATTATACGACGGTCGGCCATATCAAAATATTCCGGCCTTATGCGCGAGTAATCACGTTCCCAGGGAAAGCCTGCTTCGTTCTCACCACGTTCATCAAAGGCGGGCATATCAGGATATAAGCCTGCTACGATCTGGATCACATTAAAACCTTTGGCACTCCGGTCAGCGGCAAGCGCCTTAACATCATCAGGCCATGCCAACCGTTTTGTAAGTCCCATCCACCAGGTATCACCCAGCCAGAAGAAAGGGGTACCGTCAGCATACGCAAAATGACGTTTGTCATCAGCAATCCGCAACGCACCATGTATCAGCAATAAATTTTTTCCTTTGTAAGCCTGCACCTCTACTCTACCGGTTACACCATTAAGTCCTTTATCCCCTGTTTCTGAACAAACGCTACGAAATTTGTGCGTTCCTATTATTGCTGAAGAATAGCGAACCTTCCATTTGTTGTTCCCATCCCAAAAACCAGGTACGCGTAGTTCGCGTCCTTTTGGATCGGTGAATACAGCATCCAGGGTTACCTGGTTAAAAGGATCTGGATAATTACGTGTGGCGGTGAACGCTATTTCCACCAGGTTGTTTGCCTGCGTTTTCAAAACGGTATCTTTCGCCATAGCGGGTAATTCTATCTGCACGGATAGAAAAAATACCAGCAGGACTGAATAAATTAAAAAAGTAAAATGAGACTGGCGCGTGGAAGTTTGTTTGGACAAATATACTGTTTTTAAAAAGTTGGTTTGGCTCATAATGGTTAATTGATCCTGTAATTTAAATATGCAAATGAACTAAAAATTCTGTAATGTAACCCTCACATAAACCGTATATTGATGACGTAGGCGCAGACTAGTTTCAATCATGCCTAAGTGCAGCGGGGCGGGCGGCAAGCCCAGCCCCTGCAAAAACCTCATACCTGGTCTTTTCAATCTGTAATGGCAAGGCGCAACTTCCAGTTATCCAGGATATCCGTATTGACCACATCATCAGGAATTTTGCCCTGGGCTACCTGAACTACCTGCTGACAAGCTTTTCGGCCCATTTCCCGGAACATTTCATGTGTCCAGGCTATACAATGAGGCGCTAAAATAACGTTCTCCATTTTATATAAAGGGTTATCATCAGATGGTGGCTCATTGGCAAAAACATCTGTCGCATACCCCGCTATCGAATGATTGTTTAAAGATTTTAATAAATCATCCTCGTTAATGATGCCGCCCCGTGCGGTATTAATAATATAAACTTCCTTTTTAACCAAAGACAATTCGTATTCACGGATAAGGTTACGCGTTTCATCCGTAAGCGGGCAATTTATGGAAATAAAATCTGACTTGCGCATTAGGTCATGAAGGTCAACCAGTTCAACACCAAATGTTTTGGCGCGGTCTTTATCAATGTACGGATCAAAGGCAAGAGGGGCATTCATCCCAAAAGTCTGCAGCATATCCACCAATTTAGTACCTATGCCACCTAGTCCAATGATACCCAGTGTGCGTCCTCGCAATTCGCTTCCCATGTAATGGCTACGCTGCGCCCAGTCTCCGTTACGTACCAACCTGTTTTTTTCCAGCAACCGATGCGAAAGTGCCAGCATCCAGGTTACTACTGCTTCTGCTACTGAGTGGTTAACTGCTCCCCGGGTGATAGTTACAAGTACATTTGCGTCACTACAAGCTTTAAGATTAACCATATCGTATCCAACGCCAAAGCGACAAATAGCTTTCAGCCTATGAACACCCTTAAAACTTTCATCATTATAAGAAGGCGCCATGGAGATTACGGCATCGTAATCCTGGAGCATATCCGCGGTTACTGGTGAACGGTATACATCCAGGAATTCATATTCAAGTCCTTCTGTGTTATCAAGGATATCCAAACCAATATCTTTGTAGGTTAATGTACCGTCTGGTGTGCTAAAATCTCTTGTTAAACCTACTTTGAACATTTATAGCGTTTTTTAATTCTTTCAATTCAGATGCCGATTAAAAAAAGGGGTTCGATCTTTGAGGTCTCCAAAACTTCAAAGGTCTTGAACAAAGAATCTACCCGTATTTCACCTGGGAGGTCTTTAAGACCTCACAGGTCGACCCCTCTTTTTGGGTTTTGGTCAGCCCACCATATCCCGGGTGCAGTCAGGGCGGGGGCAAGCCCAGCCCTTATAGTTACCTCATACCTCCACATTGACAGCCGATTTATAAATCAGCGGGTTTTGCTCGTTGTTATTTAACGGAGAACCTATAGTAAGTTGTTCGAGATAATTTTCGGGTAGAATGTTGGGGATGCCATTGAAAACATTTCCATCCGGCATATAAGCGCAGGTCATGGCACGGCGGAAACCGGCTGTCATATTGGGATGTGCCCCGTGAATGGTTAAGCCGTTGTGAAAAGAACAACTACCAGCTTTCATTACTGCGGGCACTGACCGGGAACTTTTAAATTGTGTATAAAACTCAAAAATATCACTCATATTTTTTCCAATATGAGGTGATTCGAAACTGGTTTCTTTATGAGAACCAGGAATAAAAAACATACAGCCGTTCATCAATGTAACATCGTCCAGTGCCACCCAGATAGAAAGGGCCCTGCGATCTGAGAAAGACCAGAATGGAGTATCCAAATGCCAGGAAGTTGGATTTGCCCATGGCCTTTTGATCAGTGCCTGATCATGCCAGATCCTTATGCCGTCTGCACCGGATAAATCCGCCGCCATTTTACCAATATCTTCATTTACCATCAGCTCTTTTACTGCATCATTTGTTTGCCATAGATTGAGTAACTGGTCAAATACATTTTTGAAATAATCAGCGTCTTTATTAATGCCATCATCCTCACCTGCTTTTATTGATTTACCAGGCATTTTTTGACCCTTCCTTTCATCCACAGCTTGCATAACACTGGTTCTCCAGTGCTCTAATTCATCGGCACTTAAAAAGTTTTCAATGATGATATACCCGTTATCATTATAAAAGTTAACCTGTTCCCTGTTAATTTCAGATTTCATACAATTCACGTTATAATTAATCAATTAAACTGATTAATCAAAAATAACCTACCGCTTAAAAAATAAAAATGGCTAAACTCATTCTTTTTTTGTACTTTTTGATATATTTTCCTAGCCACCTCACTTGTCAAAGGCTAACTAAGCGATATGAAAAACTTCTGCAAATACTTTAACATAAGTACTACTGAAGAAAACTGGGGATTGTATGTGAATACAGTAGGGTTTGATAAAGTAAATCCAAACCAGCACTACCCCAAAAATGAGGAACATCCTCAAAATCACTGTTTCAGCTGGAATAAAGGGCGGATACTTAGTGAGTACCAGTTGATATTCATTTCAAAAGGCCAGGGTGTTTTTGAATCTGCTTATACCAAACCCACAACAATTAATGAAGGCACCTGCTTTTTTCTATATCCAGGTGTGTGGCACCGTTACAAACCCAATTCTAATTCGGGTTGGGAAGAATACTGGATAGGCTTCAATGGATCCTATCCCAGTGCGCTCATGAACAAAAACTTTTTTAAAGCTGAAATGCCTTTTATTGATGTAGGATTATATAAAGACCTTGTAAGTCTCTGGCATAATATGATAGATACTGCGCGAATTTCTTCATCGGGCTTTCAACAAATTATTGCTGGCATCACTTTGCAGATCCTGGGTACTATTAACGCTATATCCATGAACAAAGTGCAGGAAAAAGACCCGGTAGAAAGATTGATCACAAAAGCCAAATTTTTGCTGGAAGAATCTATTGAGAAGCCGATGGACATGGAGATGCTGGTGAGGGAATTACCGATGGGGTATTCTTCCTTTAGAAAAGCCTTTAAAAAATTTACCGGAGAATCACCCAACCAATACCATCTTAATTTACGCCTGAACAAAGCCAAGGAACTACTTAGCTCTACTACGTTAAATATTAATGAAGTAGCGGAGCAAACCGGGTTTGATTCAGTATTTTATTTTTCTAAATTGTTTAAGAAAAAGAACGGCAAATCTCCGAAATTTTTTCGTTCTGCATTATCATAAGCTTTCTTTAATTTATCAAATTAAATATTTTATAAATATCATATCAAATCGTGATATTTCCCCTTTAATTTCTTCTTTAAGATTATTTACACATTTTCATCATAATCATTATCAACGCGTTAGATTTTTAAATTAACGAATGATAAGCAATCTACTTGCAACTAATCAAATATGAATAGAAACTATAGTATAAAATATTGAAAAATATTGTTGGAAAACGCGGATGAAGGATGAATGTCTTTTAGTTAAGTAAAACCCTTTCAGGGCCTTTAATTTTAAACGTCCAAATGACCATTGGACATTTAAGTGTTTAAATCCGTAACTAAGCTGCATTGATCCATCATTATTATTACCTTAGAGCATGTCTACCAATAAACTTTCCATCGCTACAATGACCTGGGCGCGTGATGAAGCCGAGGAACAACTTCTTCGAGAATCGTTACAACATCTGGCAGCGTTAGAACTTACCGTTTTTATTACTGACGGCGGTTCCGGAAAACCTTTTTTAGATTTTCTTCGTGGCTTCTCAAACTTTAATTTACTTGAAACAAAAACGTCGGGAGTGTGGCCGCAGGTTCATAATAGTCTGATGGAAGCTTATAATAAAGGTTCACATTTTATACTTTATACCGAACCGGACAAACGTGATTTCTTTATGCAGGCTTTGCCTGGGATAGTACAACAATTCTTTGTAGATGAGTCATTGGGAATTTTATTAGCCACACGTTCAGCCGCCGGTTTTGCGAGTTTTCCCGCTTTCCAGCAAATGACGGAAACCACGATAAACAATTGTTGCTCGGAAATTACAGGTTTGAATATTGACTATACCTATGGCCCTTTTATCATGAACCGGCTGTTGGTACCATCTCTTGCCGAGTTAAAAAATGCTATCGGCTGGGGTTGGCGGCCCTTTGCATTTGTGATGGCAAATAAAATGGGCTATGATTTGAAAGCAATCGAGGGTGATTATTTTTGCCCGGTTGAGCAACGCGAAGACTGCGTTTCAGAACGCATTTACCGGATGCGCCAGTTAAGCGAGAATATGGAAGCGATTGTTTTGGCTGCTAAACCACATTGAATCTGCTATTATTAACAAAAATATTGTAGATTAAAAATTTTAGTCAGCTCGACACACAGCCTTCAAGCACTAGATACCTAAAACAAAAAAGGAGCCTGGGATAGAAATCCAGCTCCGTTTTAAAATCCAATATCCTATGAAAAACCAATTATATATTGGCCAACAGCATGCCAGTAATAATTTACGCAGTAAGAGCCCCTTTTGCCATGCGCATCCGTCTCAAAAATGGAAAAATTGTTCCAAAATGGGAGTAGCTTTTTTATTTAGCTAGCCTAACGGAACAGGCGAGGTGCAATTTTATTTTCCTATTTCTTACAGCAGGGCATTTCTCCGTTAATTGTTTTTCATCTAACGGTATGATGTATGCTAAAAAAGGCTACCTGTCATCAGAAAAACAATTTAACTTGTTTGCCTGATTACCGATAGCCGATGGCTGAAAGCAAATAGCCGATAGCTATTTTCCTAACAATGCCGTGGCTTTTTTAACCACGTTGTCAACAGTAAAGCCAAATTCCTTAAAGAGTGCCTCCGCAGGCGCAGATTCACCAAAGCCGTTCATGCTTATAATATCACCTTCGTCGGTTACATATTTATGCCAACCCAGTGCAGAGCCGGTTTCAACGGCTAATCGTTTCCTTATATTTTTCGGGAACACTTTTTCCTTGTAATCGGCATCCTGTTTCTCAAACAACTCCCAGGAAGGGAAACTTACTACACGGGCGGAAATACCCTGTTGCTTTAGTTTTTCCTGTGCCTGCATAATCAGGGACACTTCTGAGCCGGTGGCTATCAGGATTATATCCGGCTCCTTTTCACTATCTGATAAAATATAAGCACCCTGGGCCAATCCGGTTGCCTTTGCATATTTGTCCTGGTCTATAATGGGTAGTCCCTGGCGGGTGAAAATCAGCACCACCGGACCGTCTTTATGTTCCAGCGCCGCTTTAATAGCTTGCGCAGATTCATTTGCATCTGCCGGACGAATGACAGTAATATTCGGAATGGAACGTAAAGATATCAGTTGTTCAACCGGCTGGTGAGTGGTACCATCTTCTCCAAGCCCGATACTATCGTGCGTATAAATAAAAATAGGGCGGATCTTCATAATTGCAGCCAGGCGGATAGGCGGGCGCATATATTCTGAAAATATCAGGAAGGTAGCGCCGAATGGAATAATGCCTTTGGTAAGCGCCATACCATTAAGGGCGGCACCCATAGCATGCTCGCGAATACCAAAATGAAAATTGCGGCCATCCCTGCGTTCAGTAGTAAATGACTCGTATTGTTTAAGCGTGGTTTCCGTAGAAGGTGCAAGGTCAGCGGAACCGCCAATGAGTAAAGGCAGGCCGTCAGCAATAGCATTTAACACCTTTCCTAAAGCCTGGCGAGTAGCCATTTTGCCATCTGATGCCTTGAACACCGGAAGTTTGGCATCCCATCCCTGTGGAAGTTCGCCCTTACTTAACAAGTCGTATTCAGCGGCCAGTTCCGGAAATTTTTCCTTATACCGGGTATAAAGTTCGTTCCATTTCTTTTCCAGTTCCCCTCCTTTGGCGCCTGCCTCATTATAAAACTTCAACACCTCATCGGGCACAATAAAAGACTGTTCAGGATCGAAATTGAAAAATGTCTTTACCAGCTTTATTTCATCTGCTCCTAGCGGCGAACCATGGGCACCCGCTGTATTTACTTTATTAGGGCTACCGTAGGCTATTTGTGTACGCACCTTGATCAGAGACGGACGAATCGTTTCTACTTTGGCATTCCTTATGGCGTTTGTAAGGCCTATGAGGTCATTTCCATCTTCCACTACCTGTACATGCCAGCCGTAAGCTTCAAACCGTTTGGCCACATCTTCGTCAAAAGTTATGTCTGTATCTCCTTCAATGGAGATGTGGTTATCGTCGTAGATGTAGATCAGGTTGCCCAATTGCAGGTGCCCGGCAAGGGAAGCGGCTTCTGAAGTAACGCCTTCCATCATGTCGCCATCGCTGCAAATAGAATAGATCTTATAATCGAATAAGTCGAATCCGGGTTTATTATAACGTGCCGCCAGGTATTTCTGGGCGATAGCAAACCCAACGCCGTTTGCAAAACCCTGTCCCAGCGGACCGGTGGTTACATCAATACCATCCAGCAAACCATATTCGGGATGGCCTGCTGTTTTGCTATGCAATTGCCGGAAATTTTTTATATCGTCCAGTGTTAGGTCGTACCCGGTGAGGTAGAGGAAGCTGTATTGCAACATACAGGCGTGTCCGGCCGAAAGAATGAACCTGTCGCGGTTTGCCCACTGTGCATTTTTAGGGTTGTAATGCATATACTGCGTCCATAGCAAATGCGCAACAGGTGCCAGGGCCATTGCAGTACCCGGGTGGCCTGAATTTGCCTTTTGAACGGCATCAGCGGATAAAATCCTCACGGTATTTATGCCTAAATGCTCGATGTCTTTGGTTGTTGAATCCATGGTTAAAATATTAAATTGAGTGCGAACTTATTCAATGTTACCAATTTAACCAAGTTTAATCATTATTTAATGTGCTCAGGAAACTCACCAAATCCCTGATCTCTTTTTTGGAAAGAATATACCTCATTTCAGGCATACTGGAAGCGGCATTGGTTCTTTTCGCGATCTGATTTTTGGGTACTGCTTCATTTGCCTTGTCGCTCAATTTTACGGAAACAGTCGTATTGTTTTCCTCCTCCAGGATACCGGAAACGGTTTTGCCGTTTTTAAGATTAAGGGATACGACTCCGAATCCGGGAGCCAGGCGTGCACTGGGGTTAATGAGGGCCTCCAGTATTTGGGGGCGGGTAATTCTGCTGGCTATACCATTTAAGCGGGGGCCCGCATTGCCGCCAATATCATCATACGAATGGCAACGGATACATTGGGAGGTCTGGCCGCGAAAGAAAATATTTCTACCGCGCTCCGCATCACCTCCGTATAAACTACCTGCATAAGAAGCCGTCAGTTCATCAGGAGACAATTTGGAACTCACCTCTTTATAACGAGTAATTAATTGAGGAGAACGGGTGCTGTCTATTGCCTCGGCCAGTTCTATATATACATCAGAAGAAAGTGTACCACTTGCCATTTTCGTTAATAAATCGTCGAACACTTTTTGGGTATTCTCAACGGGTAGCTCCCCGAGGGTTAAAAGGGCCGCTTGTTTTTCTTCCGTTGTTTTTGAATTGATCACATCTGTGAGTAGTGAAACCATCACATCTTTCGGTATATCCATTTTACTCAATAATCCTATGCCGGCAATTCTCACCGATTTATCCTTATCTGAAAGTGCCTGCCGGATAGCGAGGCCGATCTGTTCATCCTTCATGGCAGCTAATGCTTTAAGAGCTTCCACCCTTACAGCAGGGTTTTTGTCATTTTTTAATAAACCCAGTAAAGGCACAGTAGCCTGCTTTATGTGGAGCTTGCTGATGGCTTTAACGGCGCTTGCCCGTACAATTGAATCTTTGCTGTTTAATGAACGCATCAGGGGATCGGACGCTTTGTTGATAACCAATGCCGGGTCTCTTTCTACAGCGCCGCGGTACCTGCCATCTACCCTGTCTACTAACGATGGTTTTGGCCAGGTACTTATAGTTTCAATGGCTTCGGCGCGCATACCAGCCGGTGTGCCTTCTTTTAATGAATAATCGATAAGATTTTGAAGAGCCGCTTCTGTTCCCACTCTAAGATTTGCATTGATGGCGCGCCTGATTAATGCTTCATTAGTAAAAGTGGTGTTCTCCAACAAATTGCCCAGGGCGGGTAATGCGTCTTTGATCGAAAGGTCATCGTTAATGCCGCGGGCAGCTTCTGTAACAACGAAATTGACTGTATCATTAAGGAAGGTAGCTATTCCTGCGTTGCTCATCCTCCGAAGGGCTACAACTGCCGCAATTTTTAAAGCAGTGGAAGAATTTCCAGCCAGTGCAACCAGCGGGGCTGCTTTACCTATTCGGGATAACGCCAGGCTTCCGGCATGACGTAAATAAGCGTCTTCATCATTATTATCTTTCAGCATCTCTATAATCTGGTTGATCGCAGGTTCATAAGCAATTCTTCCCAATGCTTCTGCCGCGAAGAAACGGGCACGGCTATACGAATCTTTTAGCAACGGCACCAGTTCCTTACCGGCATCCTTATACCGGATATCTCCTAACCATTTCGCCGACTGTGCCCTGATTTCGGGATCCTTGTCCTGCAATAAAGGTACCAGGCTACTGGCGTACTTTTTATCCTGGCGCGCCAACTGGGCCAATCCCCAGATACCGTGAACCCGGGCTAACTGGATAGTGGTTTGCTTAATAGCTTTTTGAAATTCAGCTGCGCCTGAAGATCCGCGTTTAACCAACTCAAATTGTGCTTTTAGCCGAACCCGCATATCGACGTTCTTCAATATTTCACCCAACTCGTTTTCTTTAACATTCGCAAAATCATCGGCCAGTAATTTTTTGGTTTGCTCACGTTCAGGCATAGCTGCACCATTCTTATCATCCAGCTTCCATATGCGTCCATAATTTTTTGTGTTCCAGCCATCGATCCAATCCGCGACATACATAGAACCATCCGGTCCAAAATCAAGGCCGGTAGCCAAAACGCCTCCTAATACCATCTTATTTTCCCCAAGTTCAAAACTTGCTCCTTTGGCATTTAATTTAAAGCTATAGATACCAGATTTAGCCGGGTTACCCACGAACTCCGCCACGAAAAAAGTGTTTTTATAAGCAGGACTAAGCGCCGTGCCCGGATTGTACACCAGGCCTGCAGGACCACTCACAAAATTATTTATACAGGGCGTTATATAAGCAGCCTGGCCTTCAAAACGGGGCAGGTACATCTTTTCATCCATCCAAACTTTATAGGTATTGTTGTCTTTATCCCGGTATTTGCCATATTGCCAATTGCTGCGCCAACCCACATCGGCGCCGTTTACCAA